>CAZKOY010000006.1:0-78476 GCA_964554495.1 uncultured Myxococcales bacterium | reverse complement strand
CCGCCCCACCACGAAATCGTGGTCGTCGCATGGGCATAGGCATCGGCATAGGCATCGGCATGAGGAATGCGAAAAGCCCCCTGCCATAACTTGCATTGACCCGCAAGTCGCGACGGCCCTAGGATAAGAAAAGGGGTGAAGCGATGGGCGGACGCTGGGGCCTCACCATAGCGACAGCCGTAGCCGTTTCCTGGATGCCAGGCCCGAGCCGCGCCCAAGCTGCTGCATCAGACGCTGCGCGCAGCACAGCACAGGCAGCAGGCGGCGCCCAAGCGACCGCTTCTGAGGGCAGCCCACCTAGCGCGACAGAGCTTGATCTTTTCAAGCTGGAAGCCTCGCTCAACGAAGTAGTCGTGACGGCGAGCGGCGGTCGTTCCGAAGAAAAATCCCTCGCCGCTGCCGATGTCGTGACCGTGACCAAGGACGAGATTCGCGTCCACGGCTGGCGTTCCCTTGCGGAAGTTCTCGCCAACGTTCCAGGGCTGTATGTGATTGATGATCTGGTGCTGCCTGCGCTCAGCGTTCGCGGTACCAGCGGCGGACTGAACGCGGGCACGCGCATCGTCAAGCTGATGATCGACGGCACGGTCGTCAACTTTCGCCCCGACCTCACGGCGTTTTTGGGACCCGAATTCATCCCCATCGAGGTCGTCGAGCGCGTCGAGATCGCCAAGGGCCCGCTGTCTGCTCTGTATGGCGCCAATGCGTTTCTCGCGACCGTCAACGTCATCACGCGCAAAGGTCCCGATGGTTGGAACGGCGGCGTGGGGCAGCGCGTGAGCCTGCTGCGCGGTCGCGGCAGCCTCGGTGGATCGGCCTTGGTCAGCTATCGCGGCGAGCGCTTCTATGCGCTGGCGGCCATCAGCGGCGATCGCAGCGATCGATCGGGTCTGACCCTGGAAGCCACGCATCCGACCAGCGACCCGCAGAGCCCGCTGTTTTCGCGTGAAAGCCAGAACGACATCGCAAGCCCGATCAGCGCCTACCTGCACGTGGGCACCGAGTCCGAGCGCATCGGCAGCCTCAGCTTTCAAAGCGGCCTGCAGCGCCTGAATTCAACCGGCGAGTTCCGCCTGAACGCCTTGCTCGGCCACACCAGCAACGTCGCCTACGTCAACCTGTGGAGCGCGCTGCGCTACGACAAGCAGTGGTCTACGTTCGCGCTGTCAGCGAGCGCTGGCTATTCCTACGGTACGGCTGATGGCGAGCACCGCTTGGGCCTGACGGGAAACAGCCGCTATTCCTTCCGCCCCAACGTCGACTATCACGCGCTCAACAGCGCCGTGTCTGGCACGTACAGCCCGTTTGGCGACCTGCTCTCGCTGCGACTGGGACTCGACATCGAGTACATGCGCGCCACCGAGCTTCACTACACGCAGACCTTTCTGGTCGACGAGAACCTGCGTCGCATCGGCGACCAAGTCGACCTGCTGGCAAGCGGCACCGACCCGCGCAGCCACAGCTATGACCTGGGGGCTTTTCTGCACCTGACCAGCGCGCCCGTGCGTCGCCTGCCGGGGCTGCGCCTGACCGGCGATCTGCGCGTCGACAAGATCGCCATCGGCAAGGCCGACTACGATCCGCAGCTTAGCTACCGCGCGGCGGTCGTCTATCGCTTCACGCCGCGCTTGTCCGCCAAGGTCTTTGCCGGTCGCGCGTTCCAGACGCCGTCTTTGAACCTGCTGCAAGGCAAGCCTGGCTTTGGCAATCGCTACAACGTGGTCGGCAACCTCGATGCCTCGGGCGTACCGCGCCTGGTGCCGCAGGTGCTTGACAGCGTCGAAGCCGCCGTGAGCGCCGGCCTGTTTGGACACCTATTGCTCGACGGCGGTGTCTTTTTCCAAAGCCTGAACAACAAGATCGAGTTTCAACAGACCGGCGCCGACTTCGTCGCGTCGAACCAAGGCCGCGCCAGCAGCGTTGGCTTTGAGCTAGCCGCCCGCTTCACGTACGGCCGCTATTCCGTCGGTGGCTGGGGCAGTTATATTCATATGCTCAGCGGGGCTGGATTATCAGCAGACAATGCAGCAGTACAAAATCCGGCGCCACTCTTCCCAGCGGGTATGGCGGTTTTTACAGCAGATGTTGATATTCCAGAAATCTATCTGCACATCAACGCACAAGGACGAATCGTAGGCCCGCGAGGGTCTTCTCAAAGCAATACAGCATTAAACAACAATATTTCGTATTCATTACCAACGTACGGCTCTGCTGACATCACAATCTCAACTACCAAGATTCAACCGACCGGCAGCAATAGTGACTTGCTGTTTCTATTTTCCATTCGCAATCTTGCGGATCAGCGTTTTTCTGATCCTGGATTTGGGGGATACGATATGCCGACTATCGGCAGAACTCTCTATTTTGAAGCGAGGCAGATATTCTAACGTCAACCGCATATCGGCCAGGCCACAAGCGCCGCCGACAAGCTTACTGCGCCGAAAGGAGGCTCTCATGACGCGCACCCCGCGGCTCTCTGCACTGGCCCTCCTAGGCTTGGTCGGCACGCTCTTTTTCGGCTGCGCCAGCGACGAATGGAGCGGACCCACGCTAGTCCTCGGCTCGGTCCTCGACAGCAGCGGCAACCTCGCTACACCTAGCTGGACCGTCGTCGCTCAGCTTGCGGTCCGCCACGCCAACGTGGCGCTCAAGAACGCCGGGCGCCCCTTCCGCTTCAAGCTGCTGTCCGCCGACTCGACCAATACGCCGACGACCATCGTCAGTCGCGCGCTGGACTTTGTGCGGAACCAGGGTGCGAAAGCCATCATTACCGATTCCAGCCAAGACGATATCGCGCTAAATCAAACACATTACGACAACGATCCCAGCAACGATCCCAATGTTCCCATTGTATGTATGGCATGCACGTCTCCCGCCATTAACAACCCGAATGCGGCAAATCCTCGCGACGCTGCCAATCAAGCAGCTTTACGAAATAGCCTAGGCTGGAATTTCCGCACTGTGATGGATACCTTTCCTCAGTCACGGGTATTAATCAATCTATGGCTAGCAAAAGGGCAGAATGGCGATATAAACAAAGATGGGCAAGCAAAAAATACCATTTATGCCAGCGATGAAGCATTCGGTCGCGGCTTTGCCGGGGTTTTGCAAAGCTCAACAATGGCACTACATCCGACTCCACCAGCGATTGTGAATACCTATTACCATCCACCGGCATTAGACCCCAATACATACGACTGGGGCAGTGATATTGCCAAGCTTATTAGCCCTTACAGTCAATCCAGCAACGCCAATGATTTTCGGCCAGACGTCATCATCGAAGCGACCTTTCCGCAGTACGCAGGCGCCCTGGTCAAAAGCTTTGTCACCAGCGGGGCCAGCGACACGCTGCTCTTGCACACCCACGCGGCCCGCCTGCCTGCGGCGCTTAACTCGTCGGGTTGGGCTCTCAACGGTCAGGAAGGCACATCGCACGTGCTGTTCGACGACAACCCCTCGGGCCTGGTCTTTCGGGACGAGCTAGAACGCCAGACCGGTGTGCAGCCGATCTTTCTCGACGCGCACACCTATGACGCGACCCTCGTGCTGGTGCTGGCCAGTCTGGTTGCCGGTCGCAGTCTGCCCGACCCGACGCAGGTCAGTGGAGCGCAGATCCGCGACGCGCTGCGCACGATCAACGATCCCCGCGGCACCGTGATTCGCACCGGTCCGGCCGAGCTTGAAAAAGCGCTGAGCCTGATCGCCGCGGGGCAGCCGATCAACTACGAGGGCGCGTCAGGCCCCGTGGACTTCGACGCCAACAACAACGTCAAGAACGTGATCGTCCACTGGCGCGTCGAAAGCGAGCGCTTCGTCGATCTAGAGCGCTACGACTGCATTTCCAGCAGCCTGTGCCCTCGCCTTCCTTAGCTGGGCCGGTTGATGATGAAGCACGCAACAACACAGCCGAGGCGCCACAGCGATGGCGCAGCACAGCGAGCCCAGCGGCAGCGTGGCGACTGCCTGGTGCGGGTGCCGCGCGCTGCTGCCCATCGGCTGAAGCGGATCGTGCGAAGGGTCGTGCTGCTGATCGCGTCTTTCTTGCTGTGGCATTCGCCTGCGCAAGCGGCCGAGGTGGCGGTGCTTCTCGACGGGAATGTGCCGCAGTACCGCGAAGCGCAAGCGGCGGCGAGGACCGTCCTGCCCGATGCCCCCGCGCTGGACGTGAATGCCCCGGATCTGAAGGCACAGCTTGAGCGCATCGCAGCCAACGCAGGCGTCATCTTGGCCATCGGTCACAAAGCGATGACGCTGGCCCAAGGCAGCGGTGCCACCGTCGTGTTCTGCATGGTGCTAGGCCCATCGGCAAGCACCGCCAAGAACGTCACCGGGCTGCGCCTTGAGGTCGAGCCGAGCCTGCAGCTTTCGCTGATCAAGCGCGTGCATCCCACTGCTCGCCGGCTGGGGATGATCTTCGACTCGCGCACCTTTGGCAGCTATGCGCAGGCTGCGAGCCAGGCCGCCAGCGCTCATGGAATCACGCTCGTCACGCGGCCTGTCAGCGACGGCAAAGAAGTCCGCGCAGCGCTCGCCGATATCGCCGGCAGCATCGATGCGCTGTGGCTGGTTCCCGATCCCGCGCTGGTCAATATCGAGATCTTCAACTTCCTTTTGGTTTCGACGCTGGAACGCAAGATCGCGCTGTTTGGCTTCTTCGCCGACTTCACGCGGCGTGGCGCGCTCGCCTCGATCGCGCCCGACTATTCCGAGATCGGCAAGCAGGCCGCCAAGCTCGCTGCCGAGCTCGCTGACAAGTCACCAGCCGCTCGCCTGCCACTGCCCGCGGCCATCGCCAGTCCCGGCGGGCTCACCATCAACGCCAAGACCGCGCGACAGCTTGGCGTCGAGCTTTCCGACGACGTGCAGGCCAGCGCGAAGCAGGTGGTCCGCTAATGCAGGCGCTGGCTCGGCTTGCGCGCGTGCTGCCGCGGTCGCTGTGGCAGCAGACACTGGTCCTTTTGGCCTTGGCCCTCGCGCTGACTGCTCTTTGCACGGTGCGTCCGTATCACGCGCACTTCCGCGCGCAGTTCGACGACCAGCAAAAGACGCGTGGCCGCACGATGGTGCAGACGCTGGCCAAAGACTACGAGCTTCGCCCGGCCATCTCGCTTAAGGACGCGGCCCAGGCCGAGCCGATCCTGCGCGCGTTTGCCGCATCCGACGACGAAGTCGTGTATGTCGCGGTGTTCCGCGGCGATGAGCTCATCACCGCCGCATCGAACCGGCTGTCCGGGCCAGCGCTCACGCAGGCCCTTTCGCCCGTCGAGCCGGCTGCACGGGATCGCCAACGCAGCCAGTCGATCTTGCGCTTCATCGAGCCGGTGCGCGCCGAAAAGTCGCTGGCGTTTATGGATCTGCCCAGCGAGAACAGTCAAGCGCCGGGACATGACCTGGGCTACGTCGTCTTGGGCTTGTCGACCCAGAAGGCGCAGGCACGCGCCTGGTCGCAGACGCTGTTTTCGATCGGCACCACGTCGCTGGGCGTGTTCACCGTGCTCATCCTGCTTTACTTCCGCTGGGTCGCTAGCCGCCTGCAGCGCATGGTCCAGTTCGCGCAAGCGACGGCAGCCGGCGACACCAAGGCCGAGCTGGCCGATCCCATCTCGGACGATCTGGGGCGCTTGGCCTGGGCGCTCTCTCACTCGACCACCGAGCTGCATCGCACCAACGCAGGCCTGGAAGCGACCGTCGCTGCGCGCACCGCCGAGCTGCAGAGCACGCTGTCCGATCTGTGGAGCGAGATGGATCTGGCCCGCAAGATCCAAAGCGTGCTCTTGCCCGCGCCCCAGGAGTTTGGCGGGCGCTATCAAGTCGCTGCCGTCATGCGCCCCGCCGACGAGGTGGGCGGCGACTACTTCGACACCATCGAGGCCGACGGCAAGCTGTGGCTTCTGATCGGCGATGTGTCCGGTCACGGCATCAGCGCTGGCCTGATCATGATGATGGTGCAGACGGCGGTACGAGCCATCGTGCAGCGCTTTGCTTGGACCGGCCAAGGGCTGTCTCCGGCTCAGCTCTTGACGCTGGTAAATCGCGCACTCTGGCGCAATCTACAATTGATCGGCAAGGGACAATATATGACGATGACCGCGATGTGTATCGATGATCGCGGCATTACCTATTCTGGACTTCATCAGCATATCTTGGTCTATCGCAAAGCCAGCGGAGAGATCGAAGAGATCGAGACCCAAGGCTGCTGGTTAGGTCTGCTCGATGAGATCGAAAACCTGAACGAGGATCGCCATATTCCTCTTCATTCTGGTGACGCGATTATGCTGTATACAGACGGCCTGATCGAAGCCAAGCGAAGGGCACCTGCCGATACTATGCTTGGCCTATCTCCGGTCGTTTCTCGTTTCCAAGCATCGTGTCTTTCTGGTCACGATGCGCTTGCGACTGCCACGTCCGTTCTTCACGAAACAGATCAATGTACGGTAAGTGACGATGTCGCCGTTCTTGTCCTGCGACGCATCGTTTAGGAGCCAATCATGGACCCGGCCTCACAGAACAAGCCGCCCAGCACAAACCACCTGATCGAGATCGAAGTGCCGATTGTCTGGGAATATGTGCGGCGGGTGCGGCAGCAGGTCGAGACCGCACTCGCCCACATCGACGAAGAGCAGCGCTCAGCCGCGGTCATGGTGGCCTCCGAGCTGCTTGAGAATGCGATCAAGTATGGGACGGCGGTGCCATCGTTGGGGCGCACGCGCTTTACACTGGAATATTCGCCCAGCCAGATTGAGATTCGCGTTGAAAATGGCCTAACCAACGAAAGCGCCTATCGCCGTGTGCAAAAGATCGTCGACAGCATGAGCGATGAACGCGTCTGTGAAAAGCTTTATCTGGCCCGAATTCAAGAATTGATTGATAATCCTTTCCAAAGCAATCAACTTGGTCTGTACCGTATTGGCTACGAAGGCAAGTTCAACCTGGTCTGTTCCTATGAAAACCAGGTACTCACCATGACCGCTCGGAGGCAGCTACCATGAAGACCGGCGACAGCATCCTGACGACAGAGCGGTTGACGATATGGCATACCCTAGTCAAGCGGCAGCACGTGCTTCTTTGGAGCGGCGAGTGTGATTTTCGCAACCCCGCAGAAGTGCTAAGCCCGGTCTTAACCAAATATGCTGAACAGGTAAAAGAGGGACCGCAGATTCTCGACTTTCGCGGACTTCTGTTTATGAATTCATCTTCGGTCACACCGGTTCTGGCTTTTGTCAAAAGCCTGTGCAGTCGCGGCATTGCCGTCCACTTGATCTACAACTCGGACGTCAGCTGGCAGCGCATTACCGCGTCTTCGATGCGCACCATTGCCACGGCCCTTAAGAACCTCAGCGTGTCCGTCGAAAAGCCTTAATTAATTTAATAATAATCTCAAGCCTTCGCCGCTCGTTTATTCATTATCATAAAAGAACCGGCCGGCGCCCGATGAGGGCGCCGAAGCGGGCGCGCTTACAGGCGGCTCGTGCGCAGCAGGCGACCGATATAGGTGCGACCGAAGTCGCTGTGCGCCGTCGGGACGCGCTTGATCACCCAGGGATGCGCCAGATCCTCGTCGCTGGGCTCGGACTCGTGATCGTCGAAGCACAGCGAGGCTTCCGGCAGGCCGTGCTGCGAGAGCAGCGTCCGCAGTAGCTCACCCTGCGCGACGGAGTGTGCCGCGGTCCCGCCCGCCCGATACAGGTTCACAAAGCGCAGCGCGGCCCCCTCTTTCTGCTGTGCTACACGCTGGGCAAGCAGCGCTTGGTATTCCTCGACGTCTTTGTACAGCGAGTCGAGCAAGCAGAGCTCATCGATGGCGATGCCGCCGTGCTGTGCCATGCGAATCGCCGCGCGATACGCGCCCGAGTGCGAGCACAGCATCACGCGATGAATGCGCTGCATCCCGCTTGTCCCAAGGTCCGATGCGGCCGGCCAGTCTTGCCCCAGTTTGCCCAGGACTTCGGTCAGCAAGCGCAAGAGGCCGCCTTCTTCGCCGAGCGCTCCAGGATCGCGGCTCTGCTCGTGATACTTCGTCTCGGGCAGAAACAAGAGCACGCTCTTTCCGCTGTCTTCAAGCTGCGTGATCAGATCGGCCGTGGGATGGGGCGGATCGTGAATGCCGGGCGGCGGCGCAGCCGCGTTTTCGATGCAGTTGTCAAAGCCGTGCAGATAGACAAGCAGCCCAAAGCGCTGCGCATCGAAGGCGGCCGGCACATGGACCAGCGCGTCGGGATGACCGGTACCCGGAAACGCCGCATGCGCAAGCCCGGAATAGACGAACGTCGGCATGCCATTACTATACGGCTGAACCCGAGGACGAAGCGCAGAGGCCGTGCCTCTGCTGTTTCGCCACACCACTGACTCGACACACAGACGATGAGCACAGCCCCTTCGAATTCCACGTCTTCAATTCGCCGCGCAGCAACCCCAGCACGCAGCTCTGCAAGCGATGACAAAGAAGCCCCTCGACGTGCGGTGCCGTGGCGGCGTTTTTATCAGCTTGCGCGCCCCGAGCTTCCGCGACTGCTGCTGGCGACCCTGGCGCTGATCGTCGCGGCGGGCATGGGTCTTGTGTATCCGCAGGCGATCAAGATCATCATGAACGCGCTGGCCGACCCGGACCGCCAAGCGGCGCAGCGGCTGATCACGCAGTCGGCCCTGGGCTTGGTGGCGGTGTTCGCAGTGCAAGGGCTGTTTTCGGCGCTGCGCGCGTACCTGTTCAACTTCTCGGGCGAGCGCGTCGTGGCGCGGCTGCGGCGCGACCTGTACGCGGCGCTTCTGCGGCAAGAGATCGGTTTCTTCGATGAACAGCGGACCGGCGAGCTAACCAACCGCTTGGCCTCGGACACGACGGTGCTGCAGATGGCGGTGACGGCCAATGTGTCGATGCTTCTGCGGTACAGCCTGACGGTGATCGGCGGCATCGCGATCTTGTTCTATACGTCGTGGCGCCTGACGGTCGTGATGCTGAGCATCGTGCCGGTGGTGGTGCTGGCCGCCGTGATCTATGGCCGCACGCTGCGTGCCCTGTCCAAAGACGTACAGGATGCGCTGGCTCGCACCACCGAGATCGCAGAAGAGACGCTGTCGGGCATCCGCACGGTGCGCGCCTTCGCCCGCGAAGAGCAAGAGATCGGCCGCTATGGCACGGCGGTGGATGGCTCGCTGAGCTTGGCGCGCAAGCGCTCGCGCCTAGGGGCGATCTTTACCGGCGCCATCAGCTTCGCAGGCTATGGCGCGGTCGCGGCGGTGCTGTGGTACGGCGGCACGCTGGTTCTGTCGGGCAGCATGCAGGTCGGCGATCTGACGGCGTTCATCTTGTACACGCTGACCGTCGCGTTTTCGTTCGGGGCAGTCAGCGATCTGTGGGCTGACTTCATGCGCGCTGCCGGGGCCAGCGAGCGCGTCTTTGAGCTGGTCGATCGCACGCCGCGCCTCTTGCCGGGGAACCTGTCGCTGCCGCGCGTCGAGGGGGCGGTGGCGATGGCCGACATCACGTTTGCCTACCCCACGCGGCCCGATGTCGACGTGCTGCGCGGCTTGAACCTGTCGCTGCGACCCGGGGAAGTGGTCGCGGTCGTTGGCCCCTCAGGGGCAGGCAAGTCGACTCTGGCGGCGCTGATGTCGCGCTTTTACGATCCGCAGAGCGGTGCCGTGTCGCTTGATGGCCACAACCTGCGGACCTTGGATGCCGACTGGCTGCGGCAGCAGGTCGGCGTGGTCTCGCAAGAGCCGATTCTGTTTGCGACATCGATCCGCGAAAACATCCGATATGGCCGACTGACCGCGACACAGGAAGAGATCGAAGCCGCGGCCAAGGCCGCCAACGCACATGACTTCGTTGCCCAGTTTCCCGACGGATACGACACGTTGGTGGGCGAGCGTGGCGTGCGCCTATCGGGCGGGCAAAAGCAGCGCGTGGCGATCGCGCGGGCGCTCTTGAAAGACCCGCGCATTCTGGTCCTGGACGAAGCGACGAGTGCGCTCGATGCCGAAAGCGAAGCGCTGGTGCAAGAAGCGCTGGAGCGCTTGATGCAAGGGCGCACAACCCTGATCATCGCGCACCGCTTATCGACCGTGATGGGCGCCGATCGAGTGGTGGTTCTGGACGGTGGTTGCATCGTCGAGTCCGGTCGCCATGACGAGCTGATCACGCACGACGGCGTGTATCGCCGCCTAGTCGAAAAGCAGTTCGCCAGCACCGCACGCTAGTCGCGGTCGCGCGCGTACCCGCCGTGCCCGTGCGTCGGCAGCGAGCACCACACGGGGCACGCTTTCCGTATATGATGATCCGACCCCATCCGCGCAAAATCTGCCACGCCGTACGCTAGGCTCTGCAGAGCGCGAGGGGATCGACGGCATCTATCAGGCAGCGTTCTTTTCATTTCTGCTTCGGGGGGATTCCATGGCGGGCTTTCGCAAGGTCTTGGTGGTCAGCGATCTACACCTGGGCAACGGGGGTGGATACGACATCTTCGCGGGTGAAAACGATCTGCCGGCGCTGCTGCGTTCGTTTGCGGGGCCCGGGCGCTGCGTCGTCCTAAACGGCGACAGCGTTGACTTTCTGATGAACGAAGATCCGCTAGAGCTAGATGAGGCGCGGGCTGTTTCACAGGCACAGGCCATCTGCCGCCATCCCGCTAGCGCGGCCAGTCTGCGCGCTCTCGGCGACGTGCTGGCTGCCGGAGGGGATGTGATCGTCCGGCTGGGCAACCACGACATCGAGCTTGCGCTGCCCGGTGTGCAGGCCTGCCTGCGCGCTGCACTGGGTCAGCCGGCCGAGATCGCGGCGAAGCTGCGCTTTGAGCGCGGCGACAAGCCCGGCATCTTGGCCATAGGTGGCGTGCGCGTCCTGCTGGCGCATGGCGAACAGAACGACATCTGGAACCGCGTCGACTATCTGCACCTGCCCGGACCGGATGGCCCCCCAGAGGCGCAGCCACAAGACTATGCCTACGCGCCGGGAT
This sequence comes from uncultured Myxococcales bacterium, assembly GCA_964554495.1. Classification (GTDB taxonomy): domain Bacteria; phylum Myxococcota_A; class Polyangia; order Palsa-1104; family JAEUJZ01; genus JAEUJZ01. The sequence continues at coordinate 67,524 of CAZKOY010000006.1, read as the reverse complement.
CACGCTTGGTAAAGACGATCATGAACCCGCTGAAGCGGCAGCACGGCTTGAGCTTGATCGATCTCATCAAGCCCGACTTTCAGGGTGGCGTTCTGACGGCGATGGCGGTAAGTCCCAGCGCCCTAAAAGAGGTCTTCAAAGGATCCAGCGTTGAGATCCTGTGGCAGCTTGAACAGAAGAAAGCAGGCGCCGCCACCTTCGTTGCGCCGGATCCCGATGACCTGGGGCTAGAGACCGCGATCGAAAACGCCGGCCTCGACGAAGACGAGCGCGCCATGCTGGAAGCGATGTTCACGCCGAGCACGGGACGCGCTCACTCATTCGCGCTCGACTTTTCGATCTTGCAGAGCGCGCAGCAGAAGCTGTTCCGCTCGGGCCTGCGCTGGTACGCCGGGGCCCAGCGCAACCTGGCGAAAGGAAAAGGACAGCGCTTCTATTCGTTTGAGCCCGAGGTATCCGAGTGGAACGAAGCGCAGCGCTTGGCGCAGAAGTTCAACGTGCAAGCGGTGCTGTTCGGGCACACGCACGCGGCCCGATTTCAGCACGCAGACGGTCTGTGCTACGTCAACAGCGGCACGTGGATTCGCCTGATTCAGCTGCCGCCCGACGATGCCGATGACGACACCTGGGCGGAATTTCTGGCCTTGGCGCGACGGAATCCGCAGCTCAATCCAGAAAAGGGCGACATGGTGCCGCTGTTCACTCGCTTTACCGCGGCGCTGGTCGAAGCCGACGAAGCCGAAGGCGGCGTGCAGATCTCGTTGGTCGAGTGGAAGAATCAGGCGCTGACGGTTCATCACAGCGCACGGGTACCCGCAGCACAGGGTGGCGCGTGAGCACAGGTGCCAAGTCACGGCCGCAGTACAGCGGACTCGGGCTGCTGTTGGCTGACGCCGATTCCCACACGCCGCACCTGGCCAAGCCACTGATCGAACAGACGGGGCGACGGCAAAACCCGCTTCAGAAAGGTCCGCTGCCGAAGCTCTTGTGGAACGAAGGGGGCGATGCGGGCAGCCTGCCCCAGCAGCGCTGGGGAGTGATCGTCCCGCAGGGTGAAGAAGGCGATGCCCTGCTCGATCGCATGGCGCCGCTAATCGCGCATCGCCGACGGCAGCAGGGCGATCAGCCGATCTCGATCTTCCGCGCTCCCAGCAAGGCCGACGACGTCGAAGCCGCGCTGTGGCGCAAGCAACAGTTCGATTCCGGCAAGGACACGCGCGAGGACCTGCCGCGCTATCAACTGATCTTGGGCAACCTCGATCAGGTGCCGCTTTCGATCCAGAACGTGCAGAACATCGACGGCTTTGTGGGTCGCTTGGCGTTCGACGATGCCGACGGCTATCGCGCCTATGCCGAAAAGGTCCTGCGCTATGAAACCCAGGCGGCGCGCAGCGATTCTGGGCAGGCCCTGTTTTTTACCGTCCATGACGGCACCGATGCGACCAAGGCGGGCTATGAGTCGCTGATGGCTCCCGGTGTGGCCATGGCGCAGCGCAAGGTGATGGAGCGCAAGCTCATGGCCCGCGCCATCGTCGAGGCAGGCGACAAAGCGACGCCATCGCGCGACGAACTTCTGCGCGCGGCGGCGGCAACGGATCCGACGGTGCTGTTCAGCATGAGCCATGGCAGCGGCGCACCCCTGCGTGGCTGGAAGAGTGAACAGGATCAGCGACGACGCCAAGGTGGACTGATGTTCCCCGACGGACTGCTTCTGGGCAGCGACGTCGCCACACGCTCGTTCCTGCCCGGTGGCATCTGGTTTCTGTTCGCGTGTTTCGGCGCAGGTACTCCCGAAAGCAGCAGCTATCACCACTGGCTGCAGGCCCTGCAAGCGCAGGGAGAGCTTAGTGGCAGCATCGACTATGTGCTCAAGGCGCTGCCGAAGCCGGGCGAGCGGCCGTTCATCGCCGCCGTGCCGCAGATGGCGCTGCGCAATCCCAATGGCCCACTGTGCGTCCTAGGACATGTCGATCTGGCCTGGAGCTACAGCTTCAGCGAGCTCGACATGGGCGAGCAAGTGGATCGCCCCGCGCGCTTCGTGCAGGTCGTCGCGGACTTGCTCAAGGGCAACCGCGCCGGTACAGCGCTGCGCTCGCTGATGCTGGCCGTGGGTGCCGCCAATTCAGAGCTGGCGACAATCTATGACCGCATCGCCAAGAACCCCAGCGCGCCAGTAAATCCCAAGCTGGACACGCGTCGCGCATACCTGTGGATGCAGCGACACGATCTTGCGGGTTACATCCTGCTAGGCGATCCCGCAGTGCAGCTTCCCATCGCGACCGAGCAGAGCCAGCAGGCTCTTGTTGCACCGACGCTGGCGTCTTCACGCAACGCGAGCCAAGGAAGCACGCAGCCCGCGACCGCGGCGAGCGGATCCAATACAGCGCAGGTGCTGCCTAGTGAGCCACGCGGAAGTGAGCGTGTGGATGCGCTGGAGCGAGCCATCGCGCAACTGATCGTCGATCCGCGAAAGCTGCCCGAGCTTGCCGCTGATCTGGCCATGTCTCAGGCCGAGCTGCGCACGCTCTGCGAGCGCTATCGCCAAGCCGGCCGCGCCACGCTGAGCTGATTCCCTTTTTCGCTCGCCGCTACGCCTTAGGCGGCGCGATGTGTCCCCATGTTTTCAGATCCGACAGTGTATCGAGGATGCTCTGCTTGAGCGGCAGGAAGCTCAAGCCAAGCTCGCGCTGGATCTTGCTATGGTCAAAGCGCGGCACGCGGCCAACGTGCGTGCGCAGATAGCTGCCGATGCCCTTGGGCTGCAGGTACGAGCTAAGCTTGACGACGTAGTCGCCCATGCCGCAGTCCAGGCCCAGGTTGGGCAGCTTGTAGCCCTCGTACCCCGAGGCGCGCAGTAGCTCGACCAGCTCGCGCATGGTGATCGTGGTGTTGGCGCAGATATAGCGACCATGCGCCGCCTGCGTCTCGATCGCCAGGACATGTGCTCGCGCGACATCTCGGACGTCAACGAAGCCCCAGGCCAAGTTCATGATGCCGGGGTACGCACCGGCCAACAGATCCAGAAACATCTGCGGCGACGTGTTGATTGCAGCAGACAGCGATGGACCGATCACCAAAAACGGATTGATGACCACCAGATCAAAGCCCGGCGTCTCTTCCTCGATGAAGCGCCAGCCCGCCTTTTCCGCCAAGGTCTTCGACAGGTAATACGCGTTGCGCTCCAGCGTTGACTTGGTGTTCCAGTCCGCCTCGGTCAGCACATGATCGGACTCTGGCTCGTCGGTGATCGCGGCCATGGACGAGGTCAGCACGACGCGTCGCACGCTGCCAGCTTTCTTGCACGATTCAAGCACGGTGCGCGTGCCCTGCACTGCGGGATCCACCAGATCCCTCTGGGGGTCCTGCGCATTGAGCATGTACGGGCTCGCGGTGTGCATCACGTACTCGCAGCCAGCCACCGCGCCGTCGAATGAACCAGGCTTCATCAGATCCGCCTCGACCAGCTCTAGGTGCGTGTCGGCGTTGGGCAGCGCACGCAGATGCGCGATGTCTTTTTCTTTCTCTTTTCGCAGGCTGCGCACCGTGCCGCGAACGCGATAGCCCCGCGTAAGAAGCTGCGCCACAACATGCGATGCGATATAGCCTGCAGCGCCCGTGACACAGACGGGAGCCAATGTGACAGGAGTGGAATGATTGGATGCGCTCATGGGGCCGAATCTCCAGCGCCCATCGTAGGCGCAGCGGGCGCGCGACGAGGCGAAATAGCCTGGACTAGCTGCGCAGGTGACTGAGCGCCGCGACCAAGCCCAGCGGCATGGCGCGCAGGCCGATGACCAACAGATCGTCTTCGGTAGCGAACTCGCGGATGGCCACTACTTCGGAAAGAGCCGCGACGATGCGCTGCGCTCGTTCGTTCTTGGCAAGGCGCGGCAGCTTCATCAGATCGAGGATGAACAGATCGCCCTGCGCATCGAGGATCATCGCTGGACGCATCGGCATGAAGTTGAGCAGATCGCCCGGCTTGGACAGATCCATCATCGAAAGCATCTGCACCATCGGGCTGTCGCCTTCGGGCTTGATGCTCAAGTCGCGCACGCGAAGCTCAACCCGCACGCTGCCGAGTGAAAACAGCACCTGCTCGATGGTCAGCGTTGCCGCCAGAGCCATCTTCGTGCCCATGACTTCCAGCGTAGCCGCGACGCGGATGCCCGGTGGCTCAGAGGTCAGCGTCAAGTCCGGGGGCAGCTTTCGCCCACCAAACTTGTGCGCCAGCCAGTTGATAGCGTCGAGCGGGATGCCGACACGCATGCGCGCCGCATTGATGACGCAGCGCAGCAGGTATTCCGGGTGAGAGGCCAGGTACGCCAAGCCGCTTTGGATGTCGCTGAGAGACAGAATGGTCATGCGCGTACCCTATCGCAAAGCCTGAACCAAGTCATCGGCTGCGTATTCTCGTCGGCCCGCTTTCGCATCAGTCCGTCGTGGTGGGCCACGGCGCTCGGTCGACAGTCGGTGTCTCCCTGTGTGCATCCATTTTCGCGGCTCCAAGCGAAGCTCCCTTTTTCTAATCATTCCGATTTCTTAGAACACCTGAATGCTTCCCAATTTGAGCAACAAAATTCCACTTTCGAGGAAATCGGATTCAGAAAGGATGCCGGCCTATACTCGTCCTAGCGCTCCCGATCTGGCGGCGAAGGGAAGCCAAATGCGGCATGGGAATTTACGTGCGGCGAGCCGCGAGCCATCCCCACGTTCGGCCTTCATGAAAGCTTCATGGTTTTGTCATTTGTCCGGCGGACGTCGTCTGTGATACCTCTGCATCTTATGCAGTCCTCACCATGCCCGCAGTTGGGAGAGCGCTCACGCCCTGCTCTGGCCCCTGCCGATCCCGGCGACCCCGCGGCACTGGGCATGGCAGCGGGCAGCGGCGAGCCGACGGCGGCACGGCCCGCAACGAATGAGCCATCGAGCGAGGAGACAGCCATCCCGACGGCGCGACACGTTGCGATCATCATGGACGGCAACGGCCGCTGGGCGCAGCAGCGCGGCCTGCCGCGGATCGCCGGTCATAAGCAAGGCGCGGTAGCGGTGCGCGATACCGTCCGCGCGGCCCGCCGTCTGGGCCTGCCGGCGCTGACTCTGTACGCTTTTTCTGAACAGAATTGGGGGCGTCCGCTCGACGAAGTCAGCGGCCTGATGCAGCTTTTGCATGACTATGTGGTCGACGAGCGCAGTGAGATCTTGGAAAACGGCATCCGGCTGCGCACCATCGGCAACATCACACGCTTGCCCGCCTTCGTTCGACGACCGCTTGAGTCGCTGATCGCTGACTCTGCGCACCAGAGCGGCATGACCCTGAGCTTGGCCTTGTCGTATGGCGGTCGCGAGTCGATCACCGATGCCGCCCGTAGTCTGCTGCGCGCCGTTGCCGAGGGCAGGTTGCGTCCCGAAGACATCGACGAAGACATGGTCTCTGCTGCGATGCAGACCGCGGATCTGCCGCCGGTTGACCTGATCATCCGCACCTCGGGCGAGCGCCGTATCTCGAACTTCCTGCTTTGGGAAGGCGTGCATGCTCGCTTCTACACCACGCCCTGCCTGTGGCCTGACTTCAACCGAATGGAGCTCCTTTTGGCGCTGCGTCAAAGCCACCTGCTGCAGACTCAAAGTTCCCCTTTACCGACGGCGCCTACGACCTAGCGCGCATCCGAAACGACATGTCCAACCTCGCCCTTCGATTCTTGACGGCCCTTGTGGCCATCCCGCTTTTGATCGCGAGCATCAACTGGCACCAGCCATATGGCGTATGGATGTGGGTGTTGTTTGCCCAAGTCGCCGGCCTGCGCGAGTGGATGAACATGACGATGCCCACTGCGCCGCGACTGCAGCGAGGGTTCGGCGTCGTGGTCGGCGTCGCGCTGGGCACGCTGGTGTGCTGGGTGCCTGACACACGCATGCTGCTGGCCGGTGTCTGGGGCAGCACGATCGCCATCTTTCTGTTCTTCCTGTTCTTTTATCCGCCGATTGAAACCGTGGCGTCGCGCATCTCATCCACCGTCGGTGGTGTGTTCTACGCCGGCCTGCTTATCAGCCCACTTATGATGTTCAAGCTGCGGCCTTCTGGGGATGGCGCGGCGTGGATATACATCTGCCTAAGCTCGGCGTGGCTCTCGGACACGGGCGCGTACTTCGCCGGCCGCTTTCTTGGCCCCTTCATCCCCGCCAAGCTGTGGCCCGCCATCAGCCCAAAGAAGACGATGATCGGCGGCGTCGGTGGTATGGCAGGCAGCCTGCTCGCGCTGTCCGTTGCCAAGCTGTGGTACTTGCCAATGCTGTCCTGGGTGGATGTCGTGGCCATCGCGGCACCCGCCAACCTGCTGGGCCAGCTTGGAGATCTATGTGAGTCGCTGATCAAACGCTCCGTCGGTGTCAAAGACTCGGGCGTGCTTCTTCCCGGCCACGGCGGCATGCTCGATCGTATCGATGCACTCTTGCTGGTGGTGCCCTATGTCTATCTTTATGCGCAGCTGCGCTTCTAACTGCGGTCTACCGCACCGTCGATAATTTGCGAGGCAAGCAGCCATGGCGCCGATTCCACAGCTGTCTTCCGTGGGCCGGTACAAGAACCTTTCGCTCCTTGGCGCAGGGGGCATGGGAGCGGTCTATCGTGCCTACGATCCGTCGCTGGATCGCACTGTCGCGCTCAAGCTAGTGCTGCTGCAGCCGGGGCACAGCGACCACAACCCCGACTATCTGATCCGCTTCGAGCGCGAGGCCAAGGCCATCGCACGCCTGTCGCACCCGCACATCGTGCAGGTCTATGACTTTGGGCGCGATGAAGCCGGCAATCCCTATTTCGTGATGGAGCTTGTAAAAGGCAAAGCGCTCTCGACGGTGTCCAAGGAGCGCGGCCCCTTGCCTCCCGCCGAAGCTGTGAACCTGATCCGACAGGCGGCCATCGGTCTGCAGGCAGCGCACGATGTCGGCATCGTTCACCGCGACGTCAAGCCGCACAACATGCTGGTCGATGAAAAGGGCCAGGTTAAGCTCGTCGACTTCGGCGTTGCACGCGTGGCTGGTGGTGTCAGCGAAGGCATGACCGCGACCAACGAAGCGCTGGGCACGCTGCACTACATGGCGCCCGAGGTGCTATCGGGAAAGCCGGTGGATGCCCGCGCCGATATCTATTCGCTGGGCTTGGTCCTTTACCACCTTTTGACCGGCCATCCGCCGTTTCAGTCCGAGAGCGCGGTCGGCGTGGCCATGAAGCAGATCAGCGAGCCGCTGCCGGACATTAGCAAAGAGGTCCCGACGGCATCCGCCGGGCTGCGCGATCTGCTGACCCGCATGACGCACAAAGAGCGCGAGCAGCGCGTTGCCACGTGTGCCGACGTCGCCAAGCTTGCGGCCAGCGTCCTTGACAACCTGGATGCCACCGCGCCCAGCGACGTGCCCTTGGCCGTAGCAGAGCGCCGCGCCCGCCAGCGTCGCACGCTGCTTGTGGCTGCAGGCCTGGGCTTGGCGGCTGCGGTAGTGGCACCGCTTTCTCTGTCGCGGCTGGGCCTGCGCAAGAAGCCGCGCGCCCTGCCCAAGCCGCCACCGCCACCGCCACCGGACGCGCCACCGCCACCGCCGCAAGCAGCGACCGCACCGAGCCCGCCGGCCAGCGGTCCAGTGCGCGTCGCCGTCCTGCGATTCAAAAACTTGGGCGCCGATCCCAGCTTGAATCTCTTGGTCGAAGGCATTGCGGAACAGGTGACCACGGTGCTCGGTGAGCTTCGCGGCGATACGCCGGATCGCATCGTGTTGCTCGAACGCAACCAGTTCGATGAACAGAACCTGCCCGAGCTTCTGCGCGGCAAAGACGAATACATGGATTCCGCGACGGTGGCCCGCATCGGACGCGTTCTTGGCGTCGAGGTGCTGGTGCAAGGCGCGTTCAGCCGCATCGACGATCAGCTGCGCATCGTGGCGCGCTTTTCCCGCGTCGAAAATGGCGAAATTCTCGACAGCTTGACGCTGACTGCGCCGGGAAAAAGCGGCACGCAGATCTTTGCCCTGCAAGACCGTGTCGCTTCCGAGCTTCGCGATCGCCTGGTCAAGATCCTGCCCCGCCTGCGCCGCAGCCGCGACGTTGCCCACGGACAGTGACGGGACAAGGGCGTGCTCGTCCAGCCGCGACGGAAGCGCTGGCTCTACCCACACTCCTGCTTCGTCATCCCAGTCATCCCGAGCGCCAGCCATCGGCGAGCGAACCCCCGGTGGGCGCCGCCCTGTGGCGGCTTCGCTGATCCGCTGCGTGCGCCCAAGCCCGCGCTGCCGTGCGATCTGGCGGCGAGTCAGAGCCGCCTAGCGATTGTGATTGGTGAGCAGATACGGCGCTTCCGGGGTGACGACAATCAGCGACAGGCGGCTGAGATCATTGAGATACAGCGCCTCAAAAAACAGCGGAGAGCCCTTGCCCTGGGGGAAGCTGGCCGGGATGGACTGCGGTTTGCTGGCAAACACGCCGGCCTGTCCCTGGGACAAGACGGCCTCAACTGTCGATATATGCAGAGCATCATGATTACAACCAATAATGATATCTAAGAATCCGTCATCATTGATATCCCCAGTTCGCATATGCATTTCTGCGCCGCACTCGAAACCGAAAGGAATGATGACCCCAGGCTGTGAATAGGATAGAATTCCATTCTGAGTTGTATTCATATGTAATTCGAGAATGGTCTGACCGTTTTGTGTGTAAACAAGGCCAAGATCAGGCACGCTATCTTGATTAATATCTTCGTGCAGCACGTACTGGAACGGCCCCAATTTTGATTCAAACAAAGGAGTACCCTGGTAGAGGATTATCATCCCGCCGTTGGGGTTGGAGTAGCTGAAGCCCGTCGGATACGCGACAGCGAGAGTGGAACGGTCGTTGGCGAGCACGAGTACGTGATCTACAAGTCCAGAGTTATATAGCCACATACCATCAATTGATTTATATGGCTGAGCAAAATTAATGGAATCACAAACACCGGGTGTTCTATAATTAAAAAGTCCACGCGGATCACCACGCAAAATGCCAATGGTATTATTCTCGTATGCAACCCATATATCCGTAGATATAGGACTGGATATTGTTCGCGGCACGGTCAATACGCTGGTCATGCGCATCGTGTTCAGCGGTTTCGATTGAAGATTATTGCAAGCGTGGTAATCAGGACTGGGCGCTATCTGGGAACGCACGGCCAGCTTGTACAAAATTCCATCGGCATCTCTCGGCCGGGAATCGATGACGATGGCGTCATCGCCGGGGTAGACGTCAAGCTGCGCCCGCAAGACCTGGCTGGGGCCATTCAGCCCAGTCCCCCCAAAGAGCGAGTCCGCGCGCTGCGCGAGGCCCCCCCTGGGCGGAGCCTTGGAGTACGGAATGGTCGCCATCAGGTCATACGCGGCCGGCCCGTCAGCCGTCTTGCGCAGTATGGCGAGACGCGGATCGGACGATAGGTAGCGCAGGAGTGTCGTGGCGAGGATGGGATCGCTGCTCTTTGGCAGCCGATACTCATCCCAAGGCTGCTCGGTCACCTGGTAGGAAAGCTGCGTCGCCCAGAAGCGCAAGAGGTCGCTGCGAACAAAGGGCTGCCCGCCGTTCCGTACGCGCACATCCACCGCGCCACTGCGCCAGGGCTGGCTGGGCACGACGCGAAGCGTGCTGTTCGAGACGAAGGTCTGCTGCGCCACGGGCACGCCGTCGATGGCCACCTCGGTGCTCGGCTGGAAGCCCCAGCCCGAAAGCACGATCTCGCTCTGCACGGCTTGCGCCGTTGACAGCAGCGACGGCGAGGCACCAAGCACCACGACATCGCCTGCCACGCAGTCTTGTCCGGGTACGACGATGGGCCGAAACGGCACCCGCAGCGTCCCCGAAGGCACACTGCGGGCACTGCCCTCGGCGATCAGGCAGCCCGATGCCGACGCGCCGCTATATGCGCCGACCGAGACCTCGATCTCGTCCTGGGTTCCCGACGGCAAGTCAAAGCGAAGGCTCAGCCCGGCGGTGCGCGCGGGCGGCAGATCAATCGCAGGCAGCAGGCTGCCCGGCTGCAGTCCGCGCTGATACAGGATCTGCACCGAGCGGGCCTCCTCAGGCACGGCGTCTAGCTGCAAAAGCAGATACGGATCGGGCTGGCAGCCGCTGCCCAGAAAAAGAGGCAGCGCCGCGAGCAGCGAGGGCAGTCGCGACAGCAAACGACGACGGCTGGATGTCTCCACAGGCGACAACGTCATGGCGGAAAGCCTCCCTGGATAGAGCCAAGAGTTCCCTTGGGCACCTCTGGCTGCAGCGCGATGGCCAAGCCGATGGCCAAGCCGCCGACCGCTGCCGTCGAGCCGCCGAGCACCACCCAAAACCACGGGCGCTGATAGACCGGCCGACGCTCGCGTACCAAGATGCGCAGCTCGCGGTTTTCTTGCTGACTACGCTCGTTTTCTCGGGCCAAGCGCTCGGCGGCTTCACCTTGGCGGCGGGCTTGCGCCTCGGCCGAGCTCAGCTGTTCGTTGATGGCCTGCACGCGCATCTGCGCTCGCGCCGAGGCGATATGCGCCTGGGCTTCGGCTGCCATGTTCGGCGGCGGGGCCTGGCTTAGATAGCGCTCATACAAGGCCACGGCATCGAGCCAGCGGGACGCCTTGCGCAGCGCTTGCGCAGCGTTGAACAACAGCAGGGGCGCCGGCTGCAGGCGATAGGCCGCAATGCACTCGTTCGCCGTCTGCACATAAGCCCCTTCGCTGAAGTATCGCGTAGCTAGCTGCACGTGATGGCGGCTGGCTGCATCGCGTGACTCACCGGGCGGCAGCGGCAGAGGCATATCGAGCAACCGCACGAGCGCACTGCCAGGTGGGCTCGGCGCCGAATCGGTCCCCTGGCGAGCGGGGCCAGGATCGGACGTCGGGACAGCGGGCGACGGGACGGCAGCTTGCGTCGGCGCCGGGATCTCTGTTGCCTCGATGCGCGTCGTCGGGGGGGATAGCTGGGCCAACGCCGCCTGTGGAACGAGACAGCCGCTGCCTAGGCAACTCAACCCGAACCAACAGACGATGCGCCGTCCCCGCCCTGCGGACCATCGCCCCTGTGTGTGCTCCAGGGCGCGGCGCTGGCTGCGTGTCACGCGGGCCCCTGTGGCTACCTGGGGTGCTATGCGCAGGTCCTGCATCCCTGTCATCGTATCGCACCGCGCCCCGCGCAGCAGACGCGTCGCGGCAGATCTGGACGCGGTGCTTGCGCAGCAAATCCGCCTTCTGAGCGGGAGAAAACTTCCGGCGAGTTCGCTTGCCGATGTCAGGCTGCCAGTCGCGTCGCGATCACGGCAAATCGCCCCCGCAGCGGCCGTGGGGCCGTAAGGACGGACAGCCGGCAGGATTGGGCCCGCAGTAGGTCTGTGAGATCGCTTCTAGCCGCGGGGACCAAACAGGGCGGTGCCGACGCGGATCAGCGTCGCGCCTTCAGCGATCGCGACCTCATAGTCGTGGCTCATCCCCATCGATAGCTCACGCAGATTCACAAATGGCCTGGGAATCGTGGCCTGCTGATCGCGCAGGCTGCGCAGAAGCGCAAAGTACGGTCGCACCGCTTGCGGATCGCTGCAGGCAGGCGGGATGCACATCAGTCCGTGGCAAAGCAGCCGACCTTCTTGCCGCGCGATCGCATCAAGCAAAGCCGGAAGCTCCGCCGGGCTGCAGCCGGCTTTTTGCGCTTCATCCCCGACGTTGATCTGCAGCAAGCAGTCCTGCACGCGCTGCGCCTGCGCTTCATCGCTCGCCGCCTGCCGCATGCGCAAGACCCGCGCCGAAATTGCCTCGATCAATGGGATGCTGTCGACGGTGTGTACCAGCGCGACGCGGCCGACGATCAGGTTCACCTTGTTGCGCTGAAGCGGACCGATGAAGTGAAAGCGCAGCCGCGCATATTCAGCGGCCAGCGTTGCATCACAACTTAGCTCGGCCGCCTTGTCGCGAAGCTCTTGGGCGTAGTTTTCGCCGAAGTCGAACTGACCGGCTCGCAGTGCCGCCACGATGGCCGCGGTCGGCTGATGCTTGCTGACCGCGACCAGACGCACATCGGCAAGCGAGCGCCCCGCCTGCTCACAAGCGCGCTGTATCCCCGAGCGCAGCGTCGGCAGCGTGACCGCAAGCCGCGCTGACCAGTCGACCTCTGAGCCCGCCACTTCACCGACCTCGCTCACTGTGGCTTCCAGTCCGGCCAGCCAGCCGGCAGCAGGTTTGTCGCGCGCAGATCCTCAAGCACCGCCGCCAAGGGCAGCCCCACGACGTTTTCATAGCTGCCGCGAATCGCCGTGACGAAGCAGGAAAACAGGCCCTGCAGCGCATAGCCGCCGGCTTTGCCTCGCCACTCTTCGCTGCGCAGATACCCCTCGATTTCGTCGGGGCGCAGCGGACGAACATCGACATCGGTCGACACCGCGCGCTGTACACGCGACACGCTGCCGTCGCTGGCCTGAGGCATGCGAAGGTGATAGCCGGTGACCACGCGATGCGTTGCGCCGGACAACAGCGAGATCATCTGCCGCGCTGCTCCCGCGTGCGGTGGCTTGCCGAGCAGGCTGGGCTGTCCTTCCGACATCGCAACGACGACGGTATCGGCAGCCAGGATCGGGGTCGACTCGGCCCCGCCGCTATCGCGAGCCACGCGCAGCGCAGCAGCGTCGGCTTTTTCTTGGCTGAGACGCAGGACCAGCGCTTCGGCTGACTCGAACGGACGCGGCGTCTCGTCGATCTCGACGGGATAGACCGCATGGGGCACACCGGATTTCTGCAGCATCGCGATGCGACGCGGAGAAGCAGAAGCCAAGACCAACAAAGAAGACATGGCGCGCAATCTATCACGCGGATTGCGCAGGCAGATTCGCGCGACGCTCGGCGTGCGACCGCGCCCGAAAGCGTGCGGGTTCGCAAGGCCCAGCGCACACTGGCGGCCGCGCCGCACCCCAGGCCTTCGTTGCTTCCGAGGCACAGCGCGTCCGCGTCGCAGTGGCACATGCCTTGCGCTAGCCGCTCGGTCATGACCAACCAACCGCAATCCTCTTCTTCGAATAGCCCTGCTCGTGGTGCCACTGGTTGCGAGACCGCAACGGCCAATACCTCTGGCTCCGTCGGGCTGGGCGATCGACGCATCGGCATTGATGCGATGGCCTTTGCCGTACCACGCGGATACCTTGCGCTTGCCGACTTGGCCGCAGCACGCGGTGTGCCGGCAGCGAAGTATGAACAGGGCCTGGGCGTGACCCAGATGGCCGTCGCGGCCCCCGATGAGGATCCGGTGACGCTCGCCACCGACGCAGCACGCCGCCTGCTTCGCGGCGCAGGCCGCAGCGCCAGCGAGATCGGTCTTTGCATCGTCGGGACCGAGACCGCTGTCGATCACTCCAAGCCCATCGCATCGTACTTGCACGGCTTGCTGGGCCTGCCCAGTGCCTGCCGCGTCTTCGAGACGAAGCATGCCTGCTTCGGCGGCACAGCGGGCCTGCAGAACGCGCTCGACTGGATCGCCTCGGGCTCAGCGCGCGGTCGCTCGGCTCTCATCGTTTGCACGGACATCGCGCGCTATTCGCTGAACTCTGCTGGCGAGCCCACGCAGGGCGCAGGAGCCGTCGCCATGCTCGTCCGCGAAAACCCGCGCTTGCTCGATCTGGAGGTCGGTCGCAGCGGCTGCTTTTCCGCCAACGTCCACGACTTCTGGCGACCGCTGTACCGCAAAGACGCGCTCGTTGATGGACACTTTTCGGTGCAGTGCTATTTGGACGCGCTGGCCGGTGCCTATGCCGAGTGGCGCACATTGAATCCAGCGACCGACGCGAGCAGCGACCGCTTGCTACGCACGTGCTACCACGTGCCCTACGGAAAAATGGCGCGCAAAGCGCACGGACGACGCTGTCAGATCGATGGCCTCGACGAAGCCGCGGCCGAGATCAGCTATCAGCGCGATGTCGAGCCCTCGCTGCGTCTGCCGTCACAGGTGGGGAACATCTATACCGGCTCGCTGTATTTGGCCCTGCTGTCGCTTCTGCACCACCAAGCCGGCGAGCTTGCTGGGCAGCGCATCGGGCTGTTCAGCTATGGCTCGGGCTGCGCCGCTGAGTTCTTCGCCGGCCGCGTCCGACCCGAGGCTGCAGAGCTTCTCTTAGCCCTCGACGTGCTGGCCCCGCTGCGCGAGCGCACGCGCTTGAGCTTCGCGGAATACGAGGCGTTGCGCACCGCGGACGCGCAAGCCGATCAGCGCCCTGCTGACGGCAGCGGCACAGCCGCCCATGGCGCCGCCTTGCATCTGATTGACCAGCGCCCGCGCTATTTCGGGATCGATCCGCAGGAACGCCGCATCTACGCCGTGCAATAGGTCCGCGCGTGTGGTCAGACCGTCCAAACCTGATGTCCGCGACCTAGGAGATTGCTGCCTCGCCGAGAGTGGAGATCCGGTATCGTAGTTACGATGCCCCTACCCGATTCGCCTGGATCGCCCCCGTTCCCTGCTAGCTCCGGTGAGAGTGAAGGCGCCCAAGAGCTTGTGCGCAAGCTGATCGGCACAACCGTTGCGGGCCGCTACAAGGTGCAGCAGCTTATCGGCGAGGGCGGCATGGGCGCCGTGTTTCTCGTCGAGCACAACGTCATACGCAAGCGCTTGGCGCTGAAAGTCCTAAACCGCGAGATGATGCGCAACCCCGAGATGGTGGCGCGCTTCGAACGCGAGGCCCTGGCCGCTGCCCACATCGATCACCCCAACGTCGTCGCGGCCACCGACAGCGGTCGCACCGACGATGGTGCGCTGTTCGTGGTGCTCGAATACATCGATGGCAAGAGCCTGCGTGACCGCTTAAACCATGGCCCCTTGCCGGCTCCCGCTGCGCTGCACATCGCCAAGCAGATCGCGAGTGCTCTTCTGCGTGCCCACGGCCTTGGGATCATTCATCGGGACTTGAAGCCCGAGAACATCATGCTGGTGCTGCGCGACGGGGATGGCAACTTTGTAAAGGTGCTGGACTTTGGCCTGGCCAAGCTGTCGGTAAGCGCGCTTTTGGAAGGCGAAAGCGATCACGGCGTGCGGCGCAGCGAGATCCTCACGCGGTACGGCGCAGTATTCGGCACGCCTGCGTACATGGCGCCCGAGCAAGCAGCCGGCGGCGAAGTCGATGGCCGCACGGATCTGTACGCCCTGGGTGTCGTGCTGTACGAGATGCTGTCGGGCGTTTTGCCATTTGATGGCGATGACTCAGCGGCGCTTCTGCGTATGCACGTCGTGGCCAAAGTGCCGACGATGAAAGAGCGCGCACCGCATATCAAGATCCCGCCTGCGCTGGAAGCGCTGGTCATGCGCCTGCTTGAGAAGAAGCCCGAGAGCCGCATCCAGAGCGCCAAGCTCTTGCTTGAGGCGCTGGACAACCTGATTTCGGCCGAGGGTCTCAAGTACGATCCCAGCCAGAGCCTGCCCAGCCCTATCTCGACGGGACGAAGCGTGGTCGTCGGACGCGGTGCGGGCAACGAGCATCCTACGAAGGTGGCGCCAGACGACTACGAACAGAAGAGCGCCGCGGCCTTCGCCAATGCCGAGACCAAGCTCGATCCCAACCCGGATCCCAGCAATGCCGGCAGCATCTCGGCCGCGCTGAAAGAGCTAAGCGCGAGCGCTACGAAGGAAACGGAAGCCGCACCGGCAGCAGGTGGAAAAGAAGCAGGTGGCGACAAGCCAGCGGATGGCGCGGGTCCTCCCAAGCTGCGCATGCCGAGTGTCGTCGATCTGAGCCTAATCAAGCCCGAGAACGCGCCCAACCCTGCCGTGCTGACTCCGGCGCCGCCCCCGACGCTGGGCGAGCGCGTCAAAGATGCCAGCGGCGAAGCCGTCGGTTGGTGGCGCGCCAAGGGCTGGCCGATGCTGCGCGAAAAGAGCCAGCAGGGCTGGGCCTTCACGAAAGAAAACGCGCCGATCTACTGGGGCAAGCTGCTCGACTTCGTGCGCGGCAAGCTACCCGAAAAGCACCGCGACATGTCGCAGGCAGTGCTGAGCCTGATCGTTGCTGCCGTTCTCGCACTGCCCGTGATCATCCTTTTCTTGGTGCTTGTGAGCGGTGGATCTGATGCGCCAAGCAGCGGCGCGATGGCCGGCTTCGCCAGCGATTCTGAGATGGAAAAAGGGCTCAAGGATGGAGCCAGCAGCCTAGAGAAGCTGGCGACGCGCTATCCGCAGGACTCGCGAATCTATCGCGCACTGGCCCGAACTCATGCCGAGCGAAAAAACTATGCAGGTGCGCTGCGCGCCATCGGCACGCTGTCACGCTTAGACCCGGCGATGGCCAGCGATGATCAGATGCTGCAAGTGGTCACCGAAGCGGCTCTGCAGCCCGAGACCGCCGATGCTGCGCTTGCGATGCTTGAGACCGGCTTGGGAGATCGCGGCGTCGGGGCGCTGAGCGATCTGGCCGATCGCACGACCATGGAGCCGTGGCGCAGCAAGTTCTTCGCCAGCTTGCAGAAAGGCAACGTCCGCGCTTTGGCAACTGAGCAGACGATCATCCTGTTGGATCTGCGCGGAGCGGCACGCTGCGAAGACAAGCGAAACCTGCTGCGCCGAGCGGCCACGCAGGGCGATCTGCGCACGCTGAACTATCTGCAGCAGCTTCAGGTGCCGACGGGCTGCGGCCCCGGTGGCCAAAATGACTGCTGGCCCTGCCTGCGCAAAGGCACGGTCTTGCAAGCCACGATCGACCAGTTGCAGAAACGCCTGTCTGGCGGATAGCCTCGGCCTAGCAAAGACGTGACGACTCGCTTGGACTGCCAAGCCCTTCGTCGCGCTGATAGTCCCCACTTACCAGCTTGCGCCGCAGAAGCTTTCCGACGGGAGATCGCGGGATCTCGCGCACAAAGATGTACTCGCGCGGGCGCTTGAAGTTGTTGAGCTGCGATTGCCGACAGTGCGCATCCAGAGCCGCCGCATCGACAAACACGTCCGCTCGCCGACGAACAAAGGCCGCGACACGCTGGCCCCAGCGCTCATCACGCAGCCCTGCCACGGCGACCTCTTCAACGGCCGAATGTGTCGACAAAACGCTCTCGATCTCGACGGGAAAGATGTTCTCGCCGCCGCTTATGATCATGTCGTCGACACGGCCGGTAACGAAGAGATCGCCATCGCCATCCACATAGCCGGTGTCGCCTGTGAAGTACCAGCCCTGGCGCAGGCTCTTGGCGTCGGCATCCGCGCGCTTCCAATAGCCGTCGAAGGCCTCGTCCCCAAGAAGTTCAGCGATGATCTGCCCTTCCTCGTTGGGGCCCACGATCTGATCCGGCTGACTCGGTGTTGCACCGTCAAGCGCCACCACGCGAATCCGAGCATGAATGCCCGCCCGACCCGCGCTTCCAGGCTTTGCGATGGCGTTGGGCTCGACGGTAAATGTGTAGATCTCTGAGCTTCCGTAGTGGTTGATCAGCTGCTCGGGAACAAACGCAGCATGCACGCGCCGCAGCAGTGCTTCATGCATTGGCGCCCCGGCAAACCCCAGCTTCGAAGCCGTCGCCACTTTTGCGGAAGCAAAGTGCGGATGCGCCAAAAGATCGTGATACAGCGTCGGCACCAGGTACAGCGCAGTAATCCGTTCGTCCTCGATCAGCGACAGCGCATGTCCGGCATCAAAGCGCGGCAAGCAGACAAAGCAGCCATCGACCAGCGCCATCGACAGAAGCGAGCGCACACCCATCGTGTGGTAAAGCGGCATCGCCCCCAGGCAGCGCTCGCCGCGGGCATAGCGGTTCTGCGCCACATGCGCGACGGCGGCAGCCCGCTCGCTGCGATGACGACGCGGAACGCCCTTGGGTGCCCCCGTGGTGCCCGAGGTGTACAGCATGATCGAGACGTCTTCCGACGTTGCACAAAGCCGCGGCGTTGCCTGACGATTCGCGAGCAGATCGGAAAACAGATACGTAGCAGGCAGCCCAGTTCCCACCGCGATCCGCGGAAGCTGGGCCGTCGCGCAGACATCCAGCACAGACTGAGCGCTCACCTGCTCAAAGACCACAGCCTTGGACTCCGAGTCCTGCAGGCAGTACGCGACCTCATCGGGTTTAGCGCGCCAGTTCAGCGGCGTAATCACGACCCCCGCAAGCTGACATGCCCAGTGCAGTGTGGCGGTCTCCCAGCGGTTCTGCAGCAACACAAGCACGTGATCACCGCGGCGCAGACCAAGTGCGCTCAAGGACTCAGCCAGCGCAAAGACATGCTGGCTCCACTCGGCATAGGAAAGACGCAGCGCGCCATCGATCAATGCCAAGCGCTGCGGGCTGCGCTCAAAGCTCTGAAGAAACGTGCGACCTAGATCAAGCATCGTGAACTCCAGATGACGGTGCAGATGCAGGACAGGCGGCCTCTTTCCGACGGACTTCTGCAACGGTGTGTCGCACCGCGGCCAACAGATCGCTATAGCCAGTACAGCGGCACAGATGACCCGCCAGTAGACCGGGGATCTGCTCGTCGTCTGGCAGCGGGCGGCGCCTCAGCATCTCGGCACAGGTCATCAGAATACCCGGAATGCAGAAGCCACACTGCAGCGCAAAGCGCTCACGAAGCGCGTGCTGCAGCTCGCACAAGCTGCCATCTGCTTGCGCCAGATTCTCGACGGTTTCGATGCATCGACCATCGGCTTGCGCGGCCAAGGTCAGGCAGCTTCGCTGGGCCACACCATCGATCAGGACTGTGCAGGCGCCACACTCGCCGGTCTCGCAGCCGACGTGGGTGCCCGTCGCACCCAGCGTGTCACGCAAGAAGTCCGATAGCAGCACACGCGCCTCACACAAGCCGCGCCGCTGCACGCCGTTCAGCTCAAGCTGCACGGGCACAAGCTCGCTCTGCTTCCAGCGCTTCATCGCCGATGCTCCACGATCTGTGCGTCGACGGCGGCTCGCCGATCCCGCGCACGCTGCGCTTGCTTAAGAGCATGCAAGCCCAAGGACACGACCACCTGCCGTCGGTACGCATCGTCTTCGGACGAAGCGCAAGACAGCACCAGCGAGCGCGCGATGATGTCGAGCTGATCGCGCAGATCCGCTTCAGGCAGCACAGGATAGTCATGCACCTGCGGCGTGGCCTGCCCAGCCAACACGGCAAGTCGCAGGTGACGCGGCCCGGCGATGGCAGCGCACGCCACCTGCGCCTGCCCCGTGGCGCGCACCGCCACTTCCAGAAAGGCCGATCCTGCATCGCTTGACTGGCAGGGAATGTGAGCCCGCGCGATGTATTCGTCGGGTCGGCACGCTGTCTTTTGCGCTGCAATGAAGAAGTCTGCGGCAGCGATCCGACGCTCGCCTCGCTGTGACCGCAGGACGATCTCTCCGTTGAGGGCGGCCAAACAAAGCGGAAGCTCGGCCTGCGGATGCGCGTGCGCCAGCGATCCACAGAGCGTACCGCGACTGCGGATCTGCGGGTTGCCAACATGTGGCAGCGAAAGCGCAAGCAGCGGCACCTGGTGCGCAAGCCGCGGCCAGCTCAAGACGGTTGCCTGGGTGACTGCCGCCCCAATCTGCAGCCCCCCTGAAGTCGATGTCAGATCGTGCAGCGCACGACAACGCGACAGATCCAAAAGCACACGCGGTCGTCGCAGGCGCAGGTTCAGAATCGGTATCAGCGACTGGCCGCCGGCCAGGACTGCGGCCTCGGGTCCATGCTCGGCAAGCAGCGCCGAAAGCTCGTCTGGATGATCGATGCGCACGTACTCGAAGGGCGCCGGTTTCATGGCGTCTTCCCTGTCTGTACCGTGGCCGTTCCGCCAGCGACCTTGCCCTGTCCACGAGCGACCAACGCAAGCAGCGTGGCCGGAGTCAAAGGCAAGCGCAGATCCTGGCAGCACTCAGACTGCGGCAGGCTGGACAGCGCATCGGCCACGGCGTTGGCGATGCATACCGGCGTGCTCATGCTGTTGCCTTCGCCGATGCCTTTGGCGCCAAGCGGCGTATACGGCGACGGCGTCTGCGTATGCACGATGATCGGCGCAGGAACATCCAGACACGTCGGCAGCAGGTACTCGCTCAGCGTCTGCGAGACGAAGCGGCCTTGGCCGTCGTAGCGAAGCTCTTCGCTAAGCGCTGCGCCCAGCGCTTGTGCGAAGCCACCGCGGACCTGGCCATCGGCAAGTGCCGGATGCAGCAGGCGTCCCGCATCATGCGCGGTCACATAGCGCTCGATGCAGATGCGCCCTGTGGTGCGATCGATCTCAAGCGCACACAGATCGAAGACGAAGCCATAGGTTGCCGATGCGTTTACGCGATCGTCTGGGCTTGGTGCGTGCAGAGTCTCGGGCGTGAAGAACACGGTCTCACGCAGCGGCGGAGGGCCAGCTTCCGTCGAGAGCGCAGGCGCCCAGTGTGGCCCGCTGAGCACACGAGCCAGCGGCAGGGCGTGCTTCGGCGTGCCGCGAGCGTGTATCGAACCCGCGGCAAAGACAACTTCCGGCGGCGCGCAGCCCAGCAGGTCCGCGCAGCGCTGGGCGATGCGATCACGCAAGCGCTGCGCCGCGATCTGTACGGCTCCCGCGACGGCCCCGGAGAAGCGACACGAATAATTTCCCGCGGCAATGGACCACGCGTCCTTCTGTGTATCGAGCTCACTGTTGACGACAACTTCGCCTGCTGTCAGGCCGAACACCGCCGCCACAAGCTGCGCACAGACGGTGCGGTGCCCTTGGCCAGCGGGCATGGAATCGATTCCCACCGTAATGCCGCCCAGCGGATCGATCTGCACGGTGGCGGCGGCCAGCGCGCCTTGCTTAGGACCCGCGTGCTCTCGCTGCGCTGCGGTCAGCGCCGCGGTCACATACCCCATATTCGAGATCGAAGGCTCGACGACGGCGGAAAAGCCGATGCCATACAGACGCCCTTCGCTGCGCAGCTGGCGCTGCCGATCCCGCAGGGCCGTGATGTCTGCGGCTTGCAAGGCCTCGGCAAGAGTCGCCGCATAGTCGCCTGAGTCGATCAAAGCCCCTGCCGCAGCGCGATATGGAAAGGCCTCCTTGGCGATGAAGTTGCGACGATAGACATCGAGAGGATCCAAGCCCAGCCGCACGGCAATGCGCTGCACCAGTCGCTCTAGCGCAAAGTAGACCTGCGGCCCACCAAAGCCACGCACCAGTCCCGTCGGTGTCTTGTTGGTCAAGACCACACGGTTGCGCACGCGCAGGTGCTGGATGGCGTACGCGCCCGTCAAGCAGCCGTGCATGCGATAAAATGTCGCGGGCTCGGGCGCACGCAGGTACGCGCCGACATCGTCGATCTGATCGAACGAAAGCGCGGCAATGCGGCCATCGTCCTGCACCGCAGCCTCGATGTGGCTCAATCGCGCCGTGGCCGAAGTGGACGCTGTCATGTGCTCGCGACGATCTTCAACCCACTTGACCGGCGCACCGGCTTTGCGCGCCGCCAAGCACAGAAGCACGATGGCGGAAAACAGGCTCTGCTTCGTGCCGAAGCTGCCACCGACATCACGTGGAAAGCGCAAACGCAGATGGCTTTCGGGCACCTGCAGTGCCATGGCCATCACAGCGTGCAGCGACATCGGTCCTGTGAAGTTGGACATCACTTCATAGGCTCCGTGCCCGCCGTTCCCGTCGGGAAAATGCTCCGCCACGACCACTCCGCATTCCAGGGGCGTGGCGATGTTGCGGGGATACGACATCTGCAAGCGCACGCGATGCGAAGCCGCGGCAAACGCAGCGTCGGGATCGCCATAGCAGTACGAGCGATCGCTGACGACATTTTGCGTGAGCTCTACATGAGCACGCGGCCCGTCGAGCGCTAGGGCCTGGACGATGTCGAGCACGGGCGGCCGTGGCTCGTACTCAACACGGATGGCGTCGAGCGCGTCCTCTGCCAGATAGCGATTCTCGGCCAAGACCACGGCAAGCGGCTCGCCGACGTAATGCACCGCGTCTTTGGCGAGCACCGGCTGCAGAACCGGCACGCGCAGCGCTGCCAGAAGCGGTCGTGACCAGCGCAGTGTGTCCTCGGCAGTCAGAACAGCGCGTACCCCCAAGGCCCGCTCGGCGGCCGCAACGTCGACACTGCGCAGGCGAGCGTGCGCGTGGCTGGATCGCAGGATCGCCGCGTGCAACGTGCCTGGCTTGCACCCAAGATCATCGGCGAACTGACCCCGCCCGCAAAGCAGCGCAGCATCCTCGACCCGTGTACTAGCGCTGGGTCCAAAACGAGACGCCCGCTCGCTCAACGCCGGCTCCGACCGCCACGCTGGGCCGAGCTTTCAAGCGGTTGTTTCCGTCTGAGTGATGAATTGATCATGGGCGCATTGGCGGCAAGATCGGCAAGCAGTCGACATCCTCGCTGGCCCCCGCCGATGCAGCGTGCGCGGGGGGATAGGCATAGCCAAACGCGATGCACATCTCATTGTCGCCGACGCCAAACTCAATGACCTTGTCAAAGGTGTTCTCCCAGCTACACGCAAAGCGAATCCCATCGCCCTGGCCGCCTTGCGAAAGCTCGACGGCGGGCAGGAACTGGCGAATATCCGTCTCGCCGCGTGCGCCGTAGTCCATGAGGTCCAAGATCGCCTGCCCATCGCGCGGCCCACCAAGAAAGCTAAGCGTAAAGCGCCGCCCCAGCGCATGCATGTGCGGCAGGATCTGCACCAAGTGCATCGGTCGCTGCAGCGGGCAGTCAGCCTGCGCGGTGAACTTGCTGCGCGGCGGAATATGAAACTTGAAGTAGGTCCAGGCAAAGGGACCTAGCTCGATCTGCACGTCTTTGGGCGCGATGGTGAACCACTGATAACGTGGCGCGATCACAAGCGGTCGCGCGCTGGCGTTCAGGTAGTGCATGCGGGCGACGATCTCTTGCTCTTCCCCGACGCGAAATGCATAGCCAGCGGGAAAGCTCTGCCACTCGCTGCCTTGGATCTGGGTAGACGAAGCAAACAACACGCTGCCGCCCGCTGCGATCTCAAGCGCCAAGTCGGCGGCGCTGCCAGGGCTGCATGGACGCACGCCTTCGCCGGTCTTGGTGCGCGTCGTGATGTTGCCATGGTGCAGGCCCGGTCCGGTGGTGACCACGCCTGCGCTGACCATGCGGCTTGGCCCGACGAGCACAAGCGGCAGCGCGAAGCAGACCTCTTTTTCTTCGCCCGGCTGCAGGGTCAGCGCGGGCACCTCGATTTCGAATCCACCGACGCTGTTTGCCGGAGGCGCGGCGGCCGGCGGACGCCCCGGTGGCAAGCCGGGTAGCTCGTCAGAAGGAGGCGGCTCTGGTGGCGAGCAGGCCACGAGCACAGCGCTCAAGATGAAAAGGGCCAAGGTGCGAAGCTGCGATACAAAAGTCCAAGACTTGTGCGCTGCGGCCATGGAAACCTCCGTGCGTTTTCGTCACGTTGGGCGACGTAACGTCGTTGCCGCACAGTCTGTCCCGCGCAGCCAGCGGCGTGGAATCCCCAAAGTGCAGCGCGCTCGGTTTTTTTCACGTTCCGCCCGCCGGCATACGCGAAGCCGCCGCGCCGCGCAATGAGGCGCCCATCGCCAGGCCGGAATGCGGTATTAGTAGGCGAGTCACCATGGCTCGCGAGCGCCCGCATAAGGACGACACCAACGTTGTCCTCGATAAGAAACCGTCGACCCGTCTGAAGCCGCCACAGATGTACAAGGTGCTCTTGCACAACGACGACTACACATCGATGGAGTTCGTCGTGGCGATCTTGCAGACCGTCTTCCATCACTCGGAAAGCTCGGCGACGCGCATCATGCTGCACATTCACAACCATGGCGTCGGCGTGGCCGGAGTCTTCACCGCAGAGATCGCCGAGACCAAGGTGCGAAATGTGATGGAGCTAGCGCGCGAAGCAGAGTTCCCCTTGCTCTGCACGATGGAGCCGGAATAGCGCCCTTCATTACCGCCCACAGCGAGGACGCGGCATGCCACAAGAGCCGCGGAATGCTGCAATCGAAGGCGAATCACTCGCCAATTAAAAATCAATATAATGCAATTTTAATTATATATACCGATTCGGTGATTTCTTAATTAATCAACGAATATTATTGGCAATTAGCGCTTGCTGCTCTTGGGTGCGGCGGCAAAGCGTCGCGGCGGCCCGGCTCGCAGCGGCACCTGCAGATCGCGCAGTACCAGATCGTCGGTCTTTTCGACGCGAATGCGGGTCGCGGCCTGGCCATAGAACAGCGCCGGACTCGCATCCAAAGCGCCCGCCAGCACGAAGGCGCACACGGTTAGCTCGCTGCCTGGGGCAGCCAGCGTGTGCAGGATGAACGCGCCATCTTCTGTCGCAGGCATGCGCCGCAGCGGCGGGTTTGCGGCATCCAGGCAGTCGCCTTGGCTGACCATGACAAACACGCGCCCCGGCGGCGGAGCACCGGGCGGAAACACGACGGCGCCGCTTAGCTCCAGCGTGGCAGCGCCCAGCGGATCGACGAAGGGCTCACGATGGGGCACTGGTTCCAGAGGGGCGGGCTGGCTAGGTCGATCGCTTGCTGCCGAGTCCTTGCTTGCCGATGCTGCAGCGTTGACCTGAGCCGCCGCCGCGCTGCTGCGTTCTGGCTGCTTCTGACAGCCGACGCAGCCCAACCAGGCAAGGCCGAACAGGAAGCCTCGCAGTCGAGTGCTAGGACTCACACGCCGCTCGGTTCTTGCTCTGGCGACCAATTTCCTTGATCTGCTCGTTGGCGTCATTCTTCAAGCGCGTCTTGGGATACACGCGCAAGAGCTCTTGGAAATAGATCTTGGCTTCGCTGCAGCGCTTGATCAGAAACAGCGCCTGACCCGCCTTGAACATCGCCGATTCGACCTCTTCCGACTTCGGATGCTGATCGATGACCTTGCGAAACGCGATGATGGCGTTGGCGTACTTGGTTTCTTGGAAGTACGAGTCGCCGATGGCTACCTGCGCCTTGGCAGCTCGGGCATCCGTCGGGAAGCGGTTGATGAAGGCGTCATACATGCGCCGCGCATCGTTGTACTGGCGTGCATCTAGCTTCTTCTGCGCCTCGGCAAACAGGGCATCTGGCGTCTCGGGCAGAGGCGGGTTCTTGACGGTCGCGACGGTGTTGCCGAGCTGTTCCAGCTTGGTGTCCGACGCGGCGCGATAGTCGTTGAACTGCTTCTGCAGCGCATCGACGCTGCGCTGTAGCTCTTCGATCTTGCCCTGCAGCACCAGCTGATCCGCGGTGAGCTGGTTGGTCTTCTGCGCCGAGTCGGCCAGGCTCGATGTCAGCCGCCGCGCTTCGTCGAGGAGCCGGTTCAGCTCTTCGCTCTGCCGCTGCAGCTTTTCCGCCACCTGCTGGCTCGACTGCTGCGACAGCATCTGAAGCTGCGTGATCTGCTGCTGCATGCGCTGGCCTTCTTCCTGCGTCACATAGGAACAGGCGGGAAGCAGGCTCAGCGACAGGCTCACCCAGGCCACGGCAGAACAAACGGCACGCATCTTCATCGCCACTCCGTATCGACGCGGCGATCTTGTTCCCAGCTTCCTTCGTCGGTGCCGATGGCCTCGGTCTCGCCGCGCGGGATGGGGACCACTTTGTCATCGGAAAGACCCAAGGCCACCATGCGCCGCTTCACCGCCTGAGCCCGCTTGTCAGACAAGGCCAGGTTGTATTCCGGCGTGCCACGCGGATCGGTACGGCCGATCAAGCGCACGGGTCGGCCGTTGTTCTTCTTGACGCAGTCGGCGTTGCGATCGACGACGGCGGTGCTCTGCGGATTCAGCTCAAATTCGTTGTAGCCAAAGCGCACCGTCTCAAGCGAGCAGGATCCGGGGCCCTGCGCCGCATAGCGGTTGCCCCCGACGGGAGTACAGCGGCCATTGACGCAGTCTTCCGTCTCGGCGCACTCGTCGTTGACCTTGCACGGCTTGCGCCTGTCGGTCTGGCACTTCCCAGCGCTGCACACCGTGCCCCCTGGGCAGTGCTTGTCGAGGGTACAAGCGGCGCAGCGATTCTTTTCGCACAGGCCGCTCGGACAGTCGGCATTGCGGGCGCAGTACCCTGGGATGGCCTCGCAGCGGCCACTGCTGCAGCTCTTGCCGGCGCCACAGTCGTCGTGGTCGGGGCGGCACTGCTGGCACTTGTTGTCGACACAGAACTCTTTTCCGGCGGCAAAGCCGGGGCAGTCCTTGTCGCCATTGCAGTTCGGATAGTTCGGCTTGCAGCCACCAAACATCAGCAGCACGCAAAACGTCGACGGAAGCCACAGCCACTTCATGAGAGACACCATTTTGGGAACGCGCGATGAGGTGTCAATTTTACCCGGATCGGACCTTGAGAATGTTCGTTCTTTGCACTGCGTCTTTGACATGCAGACACAAGAAACCAGCGGTCCACTGGCGCCGCGCGCACCACTCTGCGTCGAGAGATTGGCCGAACAAAGGACGCTGTGGCGGCGAGGTCTCGTCTGTGATAGTTCAAACGTGAGCGGACCTGTGCGGCAAGCCCGTCCAGTCCGCCTGTTCGGCATGGTCAATTAGGAGAGCGAACCACGATGTTTACGCGCAATCGTCTATTTCAGCCCCTGGCCCGCCACCTGGTGACGGTCTCTGCGAGCGCCGCGCTGATCTTGGGAGCAGGCTTCGCCACGGCGCAAAAGAAGGGAGCCGCAAAGCCGGCGGCGGCGCCAAAGGAGTCCTCGGGCAACTCGCGCTCCTATGTCGAGCTAGGCGGAAAGTTCAAGTGGGGGATGAGCCCAGAGGAAGCCATGGGCCTTATCGAGACGGAGATCCGCGCCAAGTTCCAGCCCAAGATCGAAAACGAAAAAGAGGCTGAGAAGCAGGACGCGGTCCGGCGCGAGATGCGTGAAGCCGTCGAGCAGATGCGCAACTCGTACATTCGCTTCAACGGTCAGAAGACCGGCTGGGACGTGTCGATCGTCGACCGCGAGTTCGGTCATCGCAACAGCGAGTCGATGCTGGTCATGTGGGAAAAGGACCAGCGCCGCTTCCTCTTCTTTTGGAAAGAGAAGCTGTACAAGCAGTTCATCGCCTACAACTCGGAGCGCTTCGCCGGGAAGTCGTTTGAAGAGTTCATCGAGGGCATGCAGATTCGCTATGGCAAGGCCGAGATGAGCTTCGCCAAGAAGCAGACCGACGACGAGATGGCGCTTGATTACTATCAGTGGCCGTCGCAGAGCGACTATGTGCTGCGCGCCATCGATCAGACCGGCTTTTACGGCAACTTCTGCTTGGCGCTCTTGCAGAAATCGTCGATGGAAACGATCGAAAAAGAGCGCGCCACCAACAGCCCGCCGCGCGTGCGTCGCACAAACGTCCACGTCGTCGACTCCATCACGCAAGGCGACAGCACGAGCGATCCCAACGAGGGCGTCATCGATGAAGTGGTCGGCAAGCGCGCCCTGCCCAGCGTCGAGCAGAAGCGCATTCAAGAGCGCATCATGAAGGAATATCAGAAGAACAAGCAGCCGGCTCCGCCCGCCAAGTAGCCGACGCAGCGCCGTTCCTTCCTGTTTCTTCCGTTTCCCACAGACCACCTCGCAGCATCTGACCAGCGCGCCTGGTCGACGGACTTTCATGGCTGGCATCTTCAAGGCGTACGACATTCGCGGCACCTATCCTGATCAGCTTGCAGCCCCGCTGGCCGCACGCATCGCGGCAGCGACGGTTGAAGTCCTCAAAGCCAAGCGCTTGGTCATCGGCCGCGACATGCGCGAATCCGGCGAGACGCTGCGCGATGCGATGATCGATGCCGTCTCGGCCGCTGGCTGCGAGGTCATCGACATAGGGCGCTGCTCGACGCCGATGTGCTACTGGGCGGTGAACGCCTTTTCAGCAGACGGCGGCATCATGATCACCGCTAGCCACAACCCCGCGCGCTACAACGGCTGCAAGATCAGCGGCCCCGGTGCCCGTCCCGTCAGCTATGACACGGGCATCGCCGACATCGAGCGCTGGGCGACAGGAACGCAGCCCCTGCCGCGCGCCGCCACACCCGGTGTGGTCACGCGAAAGAACATCGTCGCCGACTATCAGCGCTGGCTGTTCCATGTGACGGGCCTTTCTGGCCATGAAAAAGACCTGCGCTCTTTCACGCTGGCCATCGACACCGGCAACGGCATGATGGGTGAGCTACTGCCGTCGCTGCTTGCCGCCCTGCCCTGCCGCGTCGTGCCGCTTTTCTTCGAGCCCGACGGCCGCTTCCCCAACCACGAGCCGAACCCGCTTGACCCAAGCAACATGCGCGATCTGCAGGCCGCGGTACACGCGCACCACGCTGATCTGGGCATCGCCTTCGACGGCGATGGCGATCGCGTGATGTTCGTCGACGAGCAGGGCGAGATCGTCGCCAGCGATCGCATCACGGCGCTTCTCGCGGGCGAATTCCTGGGGCGCGATCCGGGCAGCACAATCATCTATGACCTGCGCAGTAGCTGGATCGTTCGCGACGAGATCCTGCGCCAAGGCGGCACTCCGCTTGAAAGCCGCGTCGGCCACAGCTTCATCAAGCAGGCCATGCGCAAGACCAACGCGGTGTTTGCCGGCGAGCTATCGGGGCACTTTTATTTCCGTGACGCCTTCTTCACCGACAACGCCGAGCTTGCGATGCTGCACGTGCTGTCGCTGCTCAGCCGACGCGGCCAGCCAGTGTCGCAGGTCCTTGCGCCGTACAATCGCTATTTTGCGACGGGCGAGCTGAACTTTTCGGTGGCCGACAAAGACCGCTGCATCGCCACGCTGAAGCAGACCTTCGCCGATGCCGAAGCCGCCGAGCTAGATGGCGTCACGCTGCGCTACAGCGACTGGTGGTGCAACGTCCGGCCCAGCAATACCGAGCCTGTCCTGCGGCTAAATCTGGAAGCCAAGACCCAGGCGCTGCGCGATCAAATGCTGAGCCGAGTCGAAGCCCTGCTGGGCCCGCGGGTTAAAGGTCATTAAAATTTCGCGATTTCTTATATTAAAATTCGTCAAAACAACTAAACATCAAATTAGCATTCAAGACTTAGCGCCTGCTGTGGTGCTTGGAACTGGCTGGGTTGGTCGCAGACGGGTCGGCGTTGCGGGCTAGATAGAAGCCGCGGGGCGCGTCGCTGCGCGCGTCTAGCTGCTGCCACAACTGCAGCGTGCTGCCGGCCCAGGTCCACTCGCTGTCCGTGCCGCGCTCGTACGCCGCCGCTTCCTCGATGGCGGGCAGGCGATAGCCGCTGCAGGCGTTGCGATTCGGCCACGCCACGGTCTTTTTGCCGTTCTTGTCGATGCGTACTTCATAACAGGGCGTCCGCTTTTCTTTCAAAGATACGGTATTGCAATAGTGCGCCGCTTGGATAAACGAAACAAACACCGGACGATCGGGCGAAAAGTCCGCGCCGTGTGGCCGCACACCGACGACTGATTCGTACTGCGCTTGCGTCACGGGCTTTTTGCTAATGGCATACGACGGAATGCACATATACCCGCGAACGCGATCAAATACGCGACGGCGCCCGACGACCAGCGCCGGGCGGCTGCCGGTGTCCGCCACGACGGGCTGGCCGGGTGCGATCGTCGTCTGGCACTCGCGCAGCTCAGCCAGCGTGTCGGCGTCTAGCTCACCGGCTCGCGGCTCAGGTGCCGCCGTCGCAGCAGAGCCTGCCGATGCCTCGTGGCTTCCCGCGGGGGCGGTCTGTGCCGGCTGTCGAGCGACTGCATCGCGTGTGGCTGCACGCATAGCGGTCTTCAGCGTGGTGCGCTTGGCATCGCTGCGCGGCGACGGCGTGCCCTGTGCCCACGCCGATGCAAAAAGCCCAAGCGAGGCTCCCCATGTCAGCCACTTCATCGACGCCAGCAATCCCCTGCCCATGGCAAACGACCGCGTCCGCAAAACCGCTGCTGTGTTCATGCGCGGATACTAACAAACGCCAAATCGTGACGGATCTCGCTCGCATGGACGCGCTGCTAGATCTGCTTTTTGACCACGGACCAGATGAAGCCGTCGTACCAGAAGTGCAGCAGCGACACGACCATGGTGATCGACCACAGCGTCTCGTGCCTGAGGTCGACGATCTCGGCGCCCAAGCCATAGAGCAGAAGCACGAGCACATACAGCGTCCACGCGACGAGGCGATGACGCCCAAGCGGCCCCAGGCGCGCCGCTAAAGAGCGCCCCTCGGTCACCCAGACCAGCGCCAGATACTGCACCGCATGGAACAGGTTCATGATGAAGAACGCCTCGCCCCAGCTATTCAGGCCCCAGGTGTAAATCGAGCAGGCGCCCGTCGTCGTAAACAGAAACACCTTGAGCGGCGACACGCGGTAGCCCTTTCGCCACAGGCGCACGTAGCACGCAAGGTAGACGAGCAAAAACAGCGTGCCGAGGACAAGGACCGAGATCGAAAGCACGCGCCGGAAGCTCACGGCATAGACGGGCACGTTGACGAATAGGAGTGTGCCCAGCTCTTGATATCCATCGAGCTGTACCAGGTGATCGACCAGCGTCACGCCACCTAGAATCGGTCCCGCATACAGCACGTGATTCAGCCAATAGTCGAGGCGACGGCCGACCTCTGGCGGATTGCCCGCGTTGCGATCATAAATGCGACCGAAGCCGAAGGTCTGTGCGCCTGAGTGCCAGACATCCCAAAACACCGCGACGACGGTTGAGGTCAGCGCGATCCAAGCCGAGGATCGAATCGCCAAAAAGAGGACGACGGGCACGACAAAGAAACGCAGCGGATGCAGACGACGAATCGCGGGGTTGCCATGGCTGCGCAGAAGCGCCGCGACCAAGTGAGCATGGATCAAGATGCCGACTGCAAAGCGCGTCCCCGTTTGCTCGTGCTGGCCGACCCAGAAGCGCTGCTGGGCAAACGGCGTCCGCGACAGCACGATGCCCAGAAGCAGCGACACAAGCGGCGGCAGCAAGAAGAACGCCCAGTCGTACGCGGCGCTGACCAGGTACGGCGATCGGCGCGGCTCGCTCATGCGGCATTCGCCTCGCTGAGCTGAAGCGGCCCAAACGTCTCGCGCAGGTAGCCGAGCAGCGAGAGCAGAAACAGCGTCGCCCCCAGTAGCTCAAGCGTCTCTTCGACCCAGTCGATCAGGGCATACGTCAGGTTGTCGTGGCCGTGCCGCGCGGTCCAGGCGCCAAGCGGTAGCTCAAGCAAGAGCGCGCCGCCGACGTACAGCGAGCCAGCCAGAACAACGCGCCACCGCGTCGGGGCAGGCAGCCGCAAAAGAAACGGCAGATACAAAAGACCCATCAGCAAAAGGAAAAACGACGCCGGCACGACCCAGCTAAAGAACAAGACGCCATGCAGCACGCCGGCCAAGTCGAACAGGCGCCCGAGGTTTTCGTGGATCTCGATCGCTTCATCGAGCGACATGAACAGAAAGACGCAGCCCAAGAACTGCCAGCGCCGCGCGAAGCTTGCGCCGGTCTGTCGCACCGACGCGGCAATCACCAGCAGCAGCAGGCCACAGCACAGAAGCAGACAGGTGGCGTACCAGGTCGGGAAGTTGCCTTCGATGCTCAGCGAAAACAGCGGAATCAAGACGGTCTGCAGCGAGGGCAGCAGATAATGCGCAAGCTCGGCGACAAGCCCCAGCATGGCCACTGTCGCGGTCATGCTCCACAGCAGCCGCTTGAGCCGACGCTCGGCAAAGACGATGGGAGGCATCCTCGTCATTGTACGAAACCCAGGGCACAGCCGTCCGCAGGCATCGCAGGCACACGGTGTCGAACGCGCGGCTCAGCCCAAGCCCGTGATGACGCGACGGATTGCCGCGCCACTTGAACTTCTGCTAGGCCCGAGCGAGCGGCAAAGGTAAAGTGGACGAGGGTGCGTGCATCCGCGTCGCTTGGATGCAGTGATGGGTAACTACCGACGGGAAACCGCCGCACGCAGCACCGCCACAGGACCCCGGCAATCCATCCCGAGAGGCAACACGATGCGCAAGACGCCAGGCATTCTGCTCACATCCGCCTTGCTGGTCGGCTCGCTGAGCCTCAACACCTCGCAGGCTGCTCCGCCGGGTCACGCGGCGCCGCCAGCCGCGCGTGGCAAGTCGCGCTTCATGGGACCACACCCGCTGGCCGGACGCGCCAACGCGGGCTACTGCTATCTCGACGTGCCGCACAGTCACAACTACGGCCCGGATCGGCCCAATCTGTATCAGCAGGTGGGCGATAGCTACGTCTTTACGGGCGATCCAGTTCCCTTCGGTTACGAGGGGCAAAAGACCGTGTTCTATGGTCACCATCCGGTGCCGCCTCCCGCTGTTTCTGAGCCAATTCCCGTCGCTGCGGCGCCGACGTTCTGCTTCCTAAAAGGCCCGCATTACCACGACTATCCGCAGCCGAACGGCCCTGGGTACAAGGTCAAAGACGACGTCGTGTTCTATGTCGGGCCCATCCCGCCCCCCGTTGCTGCTGTGCGGCCGCAGATCGAGCAGGCGACCGAGGTCGAGTACCGACCTTTTGTCGCGCTGCGCCCCAGGGTGACCGTCGTGCCGCCGCCGGAGTGGCCAGGCGTTGTGTGGGTTGCACCGCCGGCTCCCACGGTGGTCGCCGCGCCGGCCCCACCGGTCGTGGTCGCGCCCGCGGCTCCGCCCGTCGTCGTCGCGCCCGCGGCCCCGGCGGTGGTCGTCGCTCCGCCGGCTCCGGCGGTGGTCGTCGCTCCAGCGCATCCGACGGTGGTCATCGGCGCTCCCGCCCCGGTCATCATCCGCGGTCACGGCAAAGGCAAGGGCTGGAAAGGTGGCCGCGGCTGGGGCCACTTCGGTGGCAAAGGCCACTGGAAGCACTAATCAATATCTCACCGGCATTAATCAATACAAATCAACATAGATAGGTCGATACACATTGGTCTATCTATGCCTTTCCACTCATCACAGCTTAGAGCGCGCCCTTACTACAAGCCATCCCACAAACCGTAGCGAAGAGCCCCAGGCGGACGGATGCCCGCCCGGAGCGGCCTCGGGGCCGTGAGGACGCACAGCCGGCTGGATTGGGCCCGCAGTAGGTTCGTGAGCTGGCTTCTAGCCAGGGGGCTGGATGCAGGCGCCTAGCTCGAAGACCAAGAATTCGAGCACGTTTTCTTGCGGCAGCATCTGCCCGCCGGGGCAGTAGTTGGGGAAGGTCGTCATCGACGACGCGTGATGGCGCGTGTGATAGGTGCTGAACAGCACGCGCCCACAGGCCGCAGGTCCAGCCGGATAGTCAAAGGTCACGGTCACTGGCCGCCGCTGGCTGTTCAGATCCGCCGTCAGCCACACCGTCGACGGATGCTTGTTCAGATCCTGCGCCATCTGGCGAATCAGGACATAACTCGCGATCGAGTCTTCGATGCGCACCTTGCCGCCGCGAATTGGGTTTGGCAGATAAGTCAGCCAAGTCGAAAGCGCTTTACCCCCCGAATGCGTGGTCTCGACATCGGCATAAAATAGGTTCTGCGTACCGACTTTGCCGATACCCGTCGCGGTGTGGAAGCCATGCGGCGACGTATCTGTACATGGCTTGTCATCGTTAAAGCAGATATACGGCGCAAACTCTGGTAACTGCTGGATAAAGTTGTACGAGTAATCGGTGACGTACATGCGCCCGCCGCGCGCGACGTAATCGGCTAGGTTCTTCTTCACTAGCGGATCGGACAGCAGCGACCGTGCATAGGCGACGTCCGAGCAGTTCAAAAACAGAATGTGATAGTCGAGCAGGCGGTTGAAATCGCGCAACAGCGTGCCGATGTTGACCCCGCCCGGCGCGACCGCTGTGCCGCTCGCATCGTTGTCATAGATGTGAACGCTGCCCGCCGTCGAGGGTGCGCCGAATTCGCTCTCCGCGATGCCAATGCGGCGCAGCACGCACTCGATGGCGTCCCACTGCCCCGTAGCCAGCGCCATCCTGGGCAGCGAGCCTTCGAAGCGATCCTTGGGCAGGCGACCTTGCTCGGCGGTGATGCCCTGCGTCTCGCAGCGGCCAACGTTCAGATAGACGACCTTTCGCCAGCGCCCTTTTTGGATCACGATCGGCGTCGACGTCGTCACGGGCACGCGGCGCAGCGAAAACGAGCCATCGACTTCGGTCGACACTGCTGTCACGGGTGTGCCGCCCATCGGGGTGTTGCAGGTCTCGCACGCGACCTTGGGCGGGAACTCTTCGGGGAATCCGCCCGATGGAACATAGACCAAGGCCTCGCGAATCGGGTCGACGCCATTTGGGGCCGTGACCTTGCCCACCACCGTCGTGTCCTGCCCCACGGGACAGTTGGCGACGAAGCAGCCAAGCCCGATACACGACGGCAGATCCTCGCGTGGCAGGCTCATGTCGACGACGGGCTTGCCTTCCCCTTCGGTGTCGTTGACGCGATCGCGCGGCGCCGCGCAGGAAAGCAGCAGTGCGCCCAGCGACAGGAAGGACACGACAGACCGCCACGAGTACATGCCTTGGGCTTGCGTCATCCGCTTCATGCGGCCCGTCATACCGCACTCTATCGATGACCGGCTACGCGCTTATTTTTTCTGGCGCACGTACTCGGCATGCCGACGCAAAAGCTCGCGCACCTTGGCCGGCTCGGCCAGAGCCAGATTCTTCTGCTGCGTGGGATCGTCCTTCAGGTTGTAAAGCTCGTTCAGGTTGTCGGTGAACTTGGCGTACAGCGCGTACTCGACCCCATCGAGCGTGTCGATGATCGCGCGCTCGTTCTTGGGCCACGCGGTACACGGCAGCATCTCGGCCACCACGGGCGGCCGAGGAGCGCTGCCCGAAAGCGGCTCGCCCAGGACCAGCGGCGCCAGCGATCGACCGCGAAACCCCGGCGGCAACGAGACCCCGGCAAGCTCCAAGACCGTCGGAGCCAAGTCGATCAGGCTAGCGCGCTCACTGATCACGTGCGGCGCTTGGCCCGGCACGTGGATGACCAGCGGCACACGCAGCACTTCGTTGTACAGCGACTCGCCGTGGAAGTAGAGCGGCTCGCCACCCAGCTTGTGCTCGCCAAAGGCCTCACCGTGATCGGCGAAGATCACCACCGCGGTGTTGTCCGAAAGCCCGGCGTCACGCAGCGCCTGCAGGATCAGCCCGACGTGCTTGTCGGTGTACTTCACCTCGCCGTCGTAGCGCGCTTCCAAGAACTTCCAGCCCTTGGGTACTGGGTATTCGGGGTGATCCATGTACGTGCTGTGCGGATCAAACAGGTGCGTCCACAGCGCAAAGCGCGGCGCGTTGGGCGTGTTCTTCTGCGCCTGCGCCAAGCGCTTGAGCTTGTCGATCACGGCCTGCGTGATGCGCGGTGCCGCGATATCGCTGTTCGAGTCCTTCAGGTTTCGCGCCGTCGGGTTCTGCCACTCGACAAAGCCCGCCCCGAGATTGGTCTTGGTCTCAAGATAGAAGTGCGAGAACACTCCCACGGGCTGCACGCCAGCCTGCGCCAGCGCGGAAAACAGCGTCGCGTCTTTGCCCGTGAGCGGCGAAAAGTTCAGCGACTGCTTTACGAAGTGAACTTCGGAAGGCAAGCGCGAGGTCAGAAATGAAGGAAAGCTACGCGGTGTGTTCGGCGCCTGGGCATACACCTGTGTGAAGTGCGTGCTGCGACCCGCAAGCTCAGCCAAGACCGGTGCGATCTCGGGCTTGATGCGATCGGCGCGCAGGGTGTCGATGGTGATGAAAAGCCAGTTGCCCGCAAAGCGCGCAGGCTTTGTGTCTTTGACTGGCTTCGCAACGGGCTGAGCCGCAGGCTCAACAGGTGTCTTGGCAGCGGCAGGCTCGGGTGCTGGCAGCGGCGCATCTTGGCCATCGCAGTCTTCATCGCGACCGTTGCCGGGCTCGTCTTCAGCGCCGGGATGGACATCGGGATCGTGATCGTTGCAGTCCCCGCCGCCCAAGCGCGCAGCATAGCCATCGCCGTCGCGGTCATAGGCAGCCTGCCAGCGCTTAAAGAACAGACGGGCGCCTGCCGTCTCTTCGGCGATCAGCGCTCGTGCTCGCGGCTCGTCGCCGAAGCCTCGCAGCGTCTGCACAAGGGAACTCATCACCAACAAGAACAGCATGCAGATCACGGCCGCATCACGCGTGACACGACGCGCACTGCCACTGCCAGGGCGTCCCAGCCAAATCAGAAACAGCGTCGCCAAGAACAGCGTCGCACCGAGTGCCTTCCATGGCCCAAAGTGCAGGATCCGCCAGTCCACCGAAAGCACGGCGACTGCGACGACACCAACAGCACCCAGCGTACACAGGCCCAGCATCCACAGCAGGCGCGGTCGCGGCAACACAAGCACCAGTCGTTGCGCGATGCGGTACAGGGGAAAACCGAACAGCGAAAGCGCAGGCAGTGCGAACGCAGCCACCAAGGCGGCTGACAGCGCGCCGTTGCGACGGTTCTGCATCTCGAACGCGGCTCCGCGCAGAAAGCCGTACAGCACGATCGCGTCCAGCACCAAAACACCCAATGCCGAAAGCAGAAGCGCGGTCAGGTGAGCATCCGTGCCTTCGTCGCGACATGCCTTCGTCGCGCGGGCGAGCAGCGCGGGGCCGAACAAGGCGAGCAGCGCAGCCCAGATCCACGCGAGGATCAGGCCCAAAAACAGCGCCGGCAGACCATAAAAACCAACGGCCGCTTTCACCGCCGCGGTCATGCTGGTCGTTGGCACCGGCAGCGATGCACGCTGGACCGCCAAGACGACATCGCTGACCGCCACCATCACGGCCGCAAGCAGGAACGACAGCACGATGTGTCGAGGCCGCAGCAGAAGCGGCGGACCAAGATCCCCCTCGGGACCCGACGAAGAAGGTGAAGTAGAGAGCGGATTACCTGTGTTCACAGAAGGCATGTCGATGGGATTCAGCAAGGCCAGGCAGACGGTCGAAGCGGCGTGCGTCTAGCCGTCGATGCGTGAGGGTTATTCGTTCTTGCTGCGGATCTGCTTCATGTCGCGGCGCAGCGCATCCAGCGAGTCGCTGAGCCCCTGATCGCGACGACCCAAGGCAATGTCGCTCAAGATCGACTGCCAGCGATCTTCGAGACGGCTGCCGAAGTTCTTTTTGAAGTCCAGATACTCGGCTTTGACCTGCTGGAACTTGCGATCGACTTCTAAGCGGCGCTTTTCCATCGCCGCAGGCGAGGCATCTTCGACCGGCTTGGGCGCCGCTGGACGCGGTCGCAGCCCCGGACGCGGGCTTGGCTTTTTGACGACGGGCTCTGGCACTGGCCTAGGTGCTGGCTCGGGAGGCGGAGGCGGAGGCAAGTTTTCCACCACCGGAACAGGCGGTGCCGGCTGCTCAGTCGGAGTCACGGGGCCCGTGTGACTGCCGACGGAAGTCACGCTAGGCCGACTGCGCATCCACCACAGCCCTCCCCCGACAAACACCAACAGAAAGGCAATGACTCCCCAGCGCAGGGTACGCCATGGGCTTTCGCCTTTTTGCGGCACCACCGCAGCCGTCAGCGACTGACCCGCACGGCCCGAAGCTACGGGGCTGACCAGCGGCCCGGCAGACATCGCTGGCGCTTGCCCGCTCAGACCGGCGGGGCGCAAAGCCCCCGACGATACGATGACGGATGGGGTTCCAGACGTTGCCGGTGCCGCCGTGCGCCCCACGACATCGGTCTGCGGCATCGCGGTCGTCTTGGCGTCTTCACCGTCGGCTTCCGCTGGCGCCGCGCCCCCCAGGCGCCCCTCCTCAAGTGCGCGAGCAAAGGTGACGGTGTGTCCAACCGCCTCGGTCAGCTCGTCGCGATACGCGGCCGCATCGACGGCACGCATCTGGTTCAGCTCTTCTAGCTCGGTGTTGCGCTCGCCCTGGAAGAGCTCGTCCATCGTGCGCGCGAGCGTGTCCGTCGAGATCGTCGGGTTCAGTTGGTACAGCTTCTGCTGCAGCGCATCGCGAAATTCTTCGGCGAACTGGTATC
Organism: uncultured Myxococcales bacterium; assembly: GCA_964554495.1. GTDB lineage: Bacteria > Myxococcota_A > Polyangia > Palsa-1104 > JAEUJZ01 > JAEUJZ01. Next base: position 29,691 of record CAZKOY010000006.1, on the reverse strand, counting down.
GATCCTCTGGTCGCGTCGCCAGAGCCTTGCAGACGATGGCGTCGAGCACCGAGTCAATTGCTGGATCTTTCTGCGATGGCGGAATGAACTTGCCCTGGCACACTGCTCGCGCCATCTGGCGATAGTCCGTTCCCTCGGGAAACTGGTACAGACGCTCGCCGGTCAGTAGCTCATACAGCACAACACCAGCAGCATAGATATCGGTACGCCGATCGATGACGCCGCCGCGCAGAAGCTGCTCTGGCGCCATGTAGCCGAACTTGCCAAAGCCGATATTGGGGTTCGAATCGGCGGTGCGGATGGCGCTGCGGGCGATGCCAAAGTCGATGACCTTGACCTCGCCCTCATACGACACCATCAGGTTCGGCGGCGAGATGTCGCAGTGGACCAGCGACAGCGCCTGCCCCTTGGGGCCCGTCCGTCGATGCGCATAGGCCAAGCCCGCCGCCATGTCGCGAGCGATGTGTACACACTGATCGATAGGCAATCGTCGGCCTAGCTCTTTGCAGCGACGAATGATGCGGCGCAGATCGCGGCCCTCGATGTACTCGATGGCTAGAAAATACTCTTTGTCGACGGTGCCGGCTTCGTATACCTGCGCGATGTTGACGTGATGCAGCTTGATGGCGATCTGCACTTCGTCGATGAAGCGATTGATGAAGTCTTCGTTTTCGGCAAGCTGCGGCAGGATCTTTTTGATGATGACGAACTTCTCGAAGCCTTTGATCTCCCCGAGCTTCGCCAAGAAGATCTCGCCCATGCCGCCGCGCGATAAGCGCTTCAGCAACAGGTAGCGCCCGAAGGCGACCGGAAATTCAGAGTGCGAGGCTGGCTTGCCGGCCGACGAATGCGGCATCACCGACATTAGGGAACCCATGTTACGGTTCGCTCTCGGCGAAAGCAACGACGCTGTGACGACGCAGCAGCTACCGCGGACCTGGCTTTTCAGTCTCGCAAGCGACCGCAGTTGCGCTAACAGTAATGGTTGATGGCGCAGCTAAGAAAGCAGACAAAAAAAGGCGGAGGCGGAGCCAAGGACGAACCGCCGCCGTTGAACTCTCCGTTCCGCGAAGCACGCAAGGAGCTTCTCGCGCTGATTGCCCCGGCGGCAAAAGCGATTCCTGCCGCAAGAAAGCCTCCGCCTGTCACGCACACGCAAGAGGAAGAGCGCCTGTCCGATGAGGAACTTTTCCGTCGCGAGATGGCAGGCGTGCAGCGCGGGAATAGCCCCCAAAAGGGCCAGCTAGGGCGCGGACGCGAGCTTCCTCTTGAGCAGGCGCGTGAGGCACAGATCCGTCAGTCGGAAGATGCCGAGGCCTATGCCCAGCTGTCGGATCTCGTCGATGGGACGGGGAACTTCGATATCAGCGATACCGATGAATACATCGAGGGCATCGCCAGCGGGCTCGATCGACGCCTGCTGTCACGCCTGCGGCGGGGTGATTTTTCGGTACAGGCGCATGTTGACTTGCACGGCCTGACCCGCGACGAAGCGCGCATTCGCGTCGAGAGTTTTCTTCACGAGTCGCGCTTGCGCAGCCGGCGCTGTGTACTCATCGTTCACGGCCGCGGCCTGAATTCGAAAGACCAGATCCCGGTGCTGAAAGAAAGCGTCCGCATCTGGCTGACCCGCGGGCGCATCAGCCGCTCGGTGCTGGCCTTCGCCTCCGCTCGCCCCACAGATGGTGGCGCAGGCGCGGTGTACGTCTTGCTACGTCGCTGAGCTTCGACTATTCGCTGCGAAAGCTCGGCAGGTCGCGCCCGATGTCTCCATCAGGGCTCACTTGGCGCAGCTTCACTAAGCCGCGAACCTCGACCTGGCGAATACGCTCGCGCGTGAGGTTCAAGATCTCACCGACTTCTTCCAGCGTGATGCCGCCACGGTCCGCCACATCCAGCGCACACGTGTCCCGCATGTCTTCCAGATCCAGATCGGGGAAGTTCAACTTGATGCTTCCCGTCTCTGGATTGACGTCCAAGAACAAATGGTACTTGCACGAGACCCATGGGCACGGTCGCGGACCGCTGGCGCAGTCGGCGCGCATGACTGGGCGCTCGACCTCGGGCGTCGACAGAGTCTGACTCAACCGCAGCTCTTCTTTGGTTAAGCGACGAGGTGCGATGGTCTTGCTGCGCGAGCGCTTGCGGTGTCGTCGCACCGGGCGCTCAAGCTCTGGCGTGCCTTCAGATTGCGTGCCGTCTGCGTCCAGGCCTTCGTGCTCAGACGAAGCGAACGCATCCATGGTGTCCTCGTGCATACGACTCCCTCCAAATGCAAACTCAGCCTCGCGCTAGCGGGGCTAAAGAAGTTCCTCAGCGCCCCCTTTTGTGCCGGCGCCAAACGCCCGCTCGCGCGCCTCGCGCTCAAGCGGTGAAACAAGCTGTCTTTCGAGAGATTCAACACGCCCGACTAGCTCCTCTCCGAGCTTGCCGACCGCGCGAATCTCGCGTTCCAGGTTCCGTCGCTGCTCACTGCCAAACGAGCCGCGCTTGAGCTCCAGCGCAAAGCCGGACAGGAGCTGGCTCAGTCCGCGCCGCAGCACCTCGATCTCGTCGGTAAAACGCAGGAACGAGCGCTGAATATCCTCAATGGTGTAGTTGGCGGCCATCATCTGCTTGATGACGTTGATCCGCCGCACCGTGGTGGCGGGATAGACCCCCAGCGAGCCCTGGTGTTTGCCCTTGCGCCCGACGCGGCGACTGCGTCCGAGCAGACCAAGCTGCACATACTTGCGAAACGTCGCTTCCGACAGGTGCAGGCCTTGGCGCACGAAGGACTCGATGATCTGCGACAGAGTCAGACCCTCGGGATACCGCTGCTCGATCTCGCAGAGAGCGTCTTCGCTCAAAAGGTGAGCATCGCCCTCGACTTCCCGGCCGCGCTTGCTCGTCATCCGGGCTGGGCGCGGACCTTCGCTGCCGCGTACCTTGCGAGCTCTCTTTGCGTTCGATGGCGACATGGACGCAGTGCGTGTCCTTCCAACTTCCTGAATCAGCTCGCCCCACATGGCAGTCCCCCGTCTCGTGCTGGTCTTCGATTGCTTCTCGGATAGCTTCCGGTCTTGTCCGATGGACACGCTCGCGACACAAACCTCAGGCGACCGAGCTCCGTCGCCACGAACCGAAGAAACACGCGAGCGCCATGCCTGATGTGAGTGGCTCGTTCAACTGATTTGAATGTATTCCATTCAATAGAATCCATGCAAGCGAAAAGTAAGAAATTGACAAGAAAGTTGACAGCGCTGATCTCGCCGACAGCTGCGCGACGGTTCGTCGCGAGCTAGAGAGCGACTTCTCGTCGCTGAACAGCTGGCCCTACTGGATTTCTTGATAGCCAGGGCGAGCTGTGCGCACCAGCACAAGCGCATGGCCGAAGGCGGCTCAACGCCGTGGAAGGCGGGCCTTGTCAGCTAGCGGGATTGATGGACGAAGAAAGGATGGAACGAAACGCGGAAGAGGATGCTGAACGGCGAGGGAAGATGATGGCTGCCGCGTCTGCGGCCCTGTGACTAGAAGTCGTCGTCGTCGTCTTTGCCACCCTTGATGCTGTTCAACAGACGGTAGGCTTCCTGCACCTTGGGGTTCTTCGGGCTGTTGTTGTAGAGCTGCATGACCTTACGGCACAGCGTGCGTGCTTGAGCCGGGTTCTTGCTGACCAGGCCCTTCGCTTGGCCGAGCAGCTTGTCGGCTTCGGCGTCCTTGCCTGGATCGCCGCCGGCCACAGGCGGAGCTTTGCTGGTGCTGCCTCCGCCCTTGCTCGACATCGCACTGATCTTGCCGCTGAAGTAACTGGCCAAGGCCCCGCCAAGGCGCTTGTCCGCGTCGGCGGCGACTTTGTATGCCGTCGCAGCGGCGCTCGGGTTGCTCCCTTCTGCCTTGCTACCCTGGTCGTTCTTGGCCTTGACCTCTTCTAGGTCCTTGACCGTCTGTGCCGCCTTGGAGCCCTTGGCCGACTTCATCGCGCTGATAGCGCTCGCAAAGTCCTTGCTCTTGTACGCAGCGAGGGCTTGCTTGTTGCTCGCCAAGTCCCCCCCCGCCGACGGCTCAGGCTTCTCCGTTTTCTCGGGCTTGCTGGCGGCCTTGGTCTGCTTGGGCTCTGGCTTGGCGGGCTTTTCGGGCTTCTCGTCCTTTGGCTCATCCTTAGCCACAGGCGGATCTTCAGGAGGCGGCGCCGCCTTTGTCGGAGCACTGCTCAGCTTGCTCTTGAGCTCCTGTAGCTCGCTGTTGTCTGGATCGATGTCTTCGAGCCCCTTGTTGACCTTCTCGAGTGCCGCCGCGGTGTCATTGCGGGCCAAGTTGTTCGCTTGACCGAGGATCTCTTTGACCGCTTCGCGACGCGCGCTGCGCACTTGCTGCTGCGCGTCTTCATACTGCACCGAGTTTTTCTCAACCCTCGCGAAGACGCGGATCGCCTCTGCATACTTGCGGTCTTCTAGATCCTTCTTTGCCGCCTCGATCAGCTTGTGGGTCTTTTCCTCGGCATCACAGGCTTCGATGTAGTGCTTGAGCTCGGCCGAGTCCGGCGCCAACTTCTGGGCTTCCTCGAATGCTTTGCGCGCCGTGTCGTAGTGGCTGGCTGTGAAGTCCTTGGTGCCCGCGATGTACAGCTCAGTGGCTTTGTCGATGGCCTTGGCAGGATTGCCGCTGCGCAGTGATGTCACTCCGAGGCCAATAAGCCCAACGAGCAGCGCACCGCCGAGCGCGCCAAAGTACATTTTCTGCTTCTGCTGGTTCTGCAGAAAGGCCAGCGGCCCCGCCGTCGACATCGCGATAGCACTGGGCTCCATAAACAGCGACGGCTGAGGCATCGACTGCGCCTGCACGGGCGGCGCCATCGCCAAGGGCTGCACCACGGAAGCCGGCCCCGGCGGATAGCCAGCCGGCATCATGGGCTGCGGAGCCATCTGCTGCATCGGATAGCCGGGCGCCGCCTGCGGTGGATACCCCGGCGGTGGGTAACCCATAGGCTGCTGCATGGGTTGCTGCATCGGAGGCGCGTAGGCAGGCGCCACCGGGGGCGGTGCTTCTGGCTGCGGCCTCGACGGAGGGTGCTCGAAGCGCAGCAAGGAGTTCCCCAGCTCGATCTGGTCGCCATCCATGAGCTGCACTTCGGCGACTCGCTTGCCGTTGACCATGGTGCCGTTTGGCGAGCCCATGTCCTGCATGCGATATCCCGTCGGTGTCATTTGGATCTGCAGGTGCCGTCGCGATACGGCGATATCCGCGATGACCAGCATCTGATCCGCACCGCGACCGACGCTCGTCGTCGGTCGGTTGAGCTCGATCACCTTGCCCTGATCGTTGCCGCTCATCACGCGCAGGGTGCCGAACTTCCCTAATGGGGGAGCGCCCGACGCCCCACCTGCCGCCCCCGAGCCTGCACCGTAGCCCGGTGCTCCGCCGCCACCGGGGCCGCCGGCCATGGCCAACAGCTCAGGTGGAGGACGATCGTGGGCGGCTTGCCCTGCGCGGCCGCTTGCATAAGCAGGCCCAGGGCGGCCGTGCGAGATTTGGGGCGATTCTGCGGGACTCATGGCTTGTCGTCTCCGATACTGGCCAAGATCTACGGCAGTGTATCAGCAGGGCTGAGGCCGTTCCATAGGCGCCTTTTTCGTCGCCTGCCGCAGCCCCCTACGTGCGCACTGCAGCAGTGAGAGCAGAGCCACGGCTGGCCGCCAGGCCGGCATGCTGGCTACTGCTGATCCAAGAAGCTGAGGAGCGCTTGGTCAAAACGACCGTGCCCACGCTCAATCGGCGCATACTTGCCGAGGCCGGGCAGGAAGGCATAGAACTTCGCGGCAGCGCCAATGTGGTGAAAAAAGTCCACGCGGTCGGAGAACTGCTCAGGTGAGCCATCTCGTTCCCCCTGGATCACTAGCGTTGCGACCTTGAGCTTTGCGGGATCGACGGGGCTGGGACGAGTCAAGTCGACCAGTGCTCCGTTTGGAGCCGTCGCCGACTCACCACGACAAACCGCGGCTCGACGACGAACGAACTCGGGATCCAGGTCTCCGTCTTCGGGCTTGAGCAGCGAGGCTTGCTGCCCCAAAGAACGCAAGGGACCGCTTGGGGCGACTGCTGCCTTGTCGACCTGCCGCCAGCGCATACCAAGCAGAGCCAGCTTGGCAATCTTGTTCGGTTTCTGCGTCGCAAAGAGCGCCGCAGGCTGGGAGCCCCACTGGTATCCGAACAGGTGGATGCGCTCGACCCAGCGCAGCGCGCGAACAAACTCGACCGCCGCTTCAATGTCGCGAGCAGCAGCCTGAGTATCTGTCCAGTCGCGATCACTGCCCTGCGAGCGCCCATAACCATGCATGTCGAGAGCGAAGACGTCATAGCCGGCATCCGCCAAGGTCTCCATCAGCGAATAGCCATGCTCAGGGTCGGGGTCGAATGTGCAGCGGCTGGCCCAGGTAGCGCCGTGGACCAGCATGATCACCTTTCCTGTGTTCTTCCACGTGTCCTCGTAGCCGACACGATACTTCTCGTACAGCTTGAGCCGCAGGCCCTCGCGCTCGGCCATAAGCTCGCGCGCTTTGATCTCGCGCGTCTCAGAGCCGCCGCCTGAAGACGAGCCGATCTTGCCTCGGCGATCGTTTGCTTGGGCTCGGCTCTGCACGGCGGCAGTCAGCACGAGAAACGCAGCCAGGACAGCAGAGTGACGAATATTCCATCGAGAAGGAGCAATTCCACCGGAGCGCATGACGGCCTGCGCTATACCATGAAGCCCTTCACCTTGGGAACTGTGATGGCTGACCTCGGTACTCTCGGCCCGGCTGTGCGCTTGCCAGCGGCGCTTTCGACGCTGCCGGTTACCCCCGCGGATGTCGCTGCGGCTGCTCTGCGCATCGCTCGCTTCGTCCACGTGACGCCTCTCCTCACCTCGCGCGCTTTGTCCGAGGCAAGCGGCTGCGACCTGCGCCTAAAGGGCGAGCACATGCAGCGCAGCGGGTCATTCAAGGTTCGCGGCGCACTGAATCGCTTGCTGACCCTGTCGGATGCCGAAAAGCAGGCAGGTGTCGTCGCGTTTTCCTCAGGAAACCACGCGCAAGGACTTGCTCTAGCAGCCAAGCTCTTGGGCCTTTCAGCGACGATCGTGATGCCCCGCGATGCCCCACAGGTGAAGCTTGCCGCGACCCGCGGGTACGGCGCCGAGATCGTGCTGTACGATCGCGACACGGAAGATCGCGAGGCCATCGCGCGCCGACTCTCCGTCGAGCAGGGCCGCACGCTGGTTCCGCCCTTCGACGATCCGTGGGTGATTGCGGGGCAAGGCACGATCGGTCACGAGCTCATCAAGCAGTGGCCGGATCTGGAAGTCGCCCTGGTGCCCGTCGGAGGCGGCGGACTCATCAGCGGTATTGCGCTGGCGCTAAAAGCCTTTCGACCCACCATTTCCGTAATTGGCGTCGAGCCCGAACTGGCGGACGACGCCCGCAGGTCGCTGCAGGCGGACCGCATTGTGCGGATTGCGCAGCCCAAGACGATCGCCGACGGCGTCGCAACGCAGGCCATCGGGCAGCACACGTTCCCCATCATGCGGGCTCTTCTCGACGACATTGTTACCGTCAGTGAAGATGAGATTCGCCACGCGCTAGAGCGGATTCTGACGCGCACCAAGCAGCTTGTTGAGCCGACCGGTGCGCTCGCGACAGCCGCCGCCCTAAGTGGGCGAATCCCGCTGGCTGGCCGACGGGTAGTGGCCCTGTTGTGCGGTGGCAATGTCGACGTGCGAACGCTGCCGCAGCTTCTGCCTACATCGCCAGGTGCATAGCCAAAGCCACGAGGTCTTCGAGGGCGGTTCGCGGAATGCGTACGGTCCACTCGCCGATCAGCGGCCCGCCGTCGCCAGCAACGATCGTGCGCCGCACACGCGAGAAATGGACCACGGTGGTTTCGCCGTGGTGCGGCAGCCGGTTGAAGATGGACGCGATGTCCGAGGCGGCAACGTTTCCATCCGCTGAGCGCGTGCTCCGTCGACGCGAAAGGCTCATCGCCCCTTCGAGGTAACGCGCCAGGCTGCGCAGCGTCGTGAAGCCACCACTGCGCAGCCCCGGTTGCCGCAGCGCTTCGAGATCCGGTCGCGGCATCAGCGAGCGCTCGCTCGCAATGCTCAGCTGTTCACTGAGCCGCGTGGCAAGCAGCCTGGGATCACTGCCAGCCGCCATCCAGGTTCGGCCACCTTGCTCGGCGGTCAGCAGATGCAGCACGATCGGCGTCGCTTTTGGCGCGGGCTTGGGCGACGCGGAGGCAACTTGCCCTCGACCGAGCGCCCCCTTGTCCAGACCAGCAGGCAAAGACAGGCTCAGCGAGAACCACTGTGCTCCCGGTCCAAGCGGCTTGCCGGCTGGTTGAACGCGCAAGACGGGCAGCGGCTCACGGATGCCGAGCAGTTTCCACTTCGCGCGCATGTACGCTTGCACGCCCGGTCGCTTGTACGCCGCGACGACGCTTTGCAGCCACGACACCGCGAGACGGTCCGCGCCATCACTGGTCAGCAAGTACACGCTGCCCGCCAAGAGCTGCTGCCAGTCGACCCGCTCACCGCGAGGCTGTGTATCAGCCCCAGCAACAGCGACTTCGGCAACTGCTGTCGTCAGGCGCCCGCTCGCCATCGGAACACCATGCAGCAGATCGGATAGCGCTTGCCGATCCGCCGCGGCCAGCCCGTCATGGGTCAAAAAACCGTCGATCAGAGGCTGCAGCAGCTTCAGCAACTGCTGTCCATAGCGAAGCTCGCTGACCGCAAACGACGCAGAGCCCGCGTCCTTGGGCAGGGCCCAGAAGATCGACGGAGTCTCCGTGGTCGACTGCTGCGCAGCCAGCGCGTCCGCCTGCCCCCACCACGAGGTCTCGCTGCCTAGCTGATACGCCAGCATCGCCTCGGCCCCGGTGTTGGTCAGACTGATATCCAGGGCAAGCTGCCGCAGATCCGCTGCCATGTGTCCCACTTGGCCGACCAGCGTCTGCGTCAAGTCGGTCAGGCCGCGATCAAACATCGGATTGCCAAGCTGCAGCTTCTGCGGCGCCAAGATCGAAGCCATCTGCAGCCCGCGCTGGAGCAGCCCTTCATACGTCCGCACCAGCGTCTCGACGGAAAGCTCAGCACGCAGATCGCTCTTGATGCGCAGCGGAGCCAGGGTCACCGCATAGGGCGCAAGCTCGTCGCGACTGCGCTCGCTTTGGCCACAGGCCAAGCGGGCCGCGCCGCCCCCGTCTGGACCCAGCAAGCAGCGCCAAGTGTCGCCCCCTGCATACAGCTGCAGACGAGTCCACTTGCCTTGATTTTCCATCGATAGATTGGCGCTGGCTGCCACCTTGCGCGCCTCGTCCAGACTGCGCAGCGTGCAGGCAATGACCCACTGCGGGGGCGCAGGATTGTCGACGGACTTCTGGTCCAGAGCGACCACCAGGTCAGCGGGGGCGGACAGCACGACCTGCGACCCCAACACACCTAGCAAGCTATCCAGCGCCGCCTCGGGCTTCAGCGGAATGGGCAGATAGGTGCGCAAGATCTGCAGCGTGGCGTCCAGGCTGCGGGCGTGGACTCGCAGAACGCTAGCCGGTGACGGCGCCACAAGCTGAGCCAGCGCCATTGGCTCAGCAGCCAGCCCCCCACAAACTGCCGCCGTGGCGAGAGCTATGCCGAGATGCCCGGCTCGTCGACAAGAAACGGCTCGTGCGTGAGCCTCGTTTGGACCATGCATGCGTCGCATTGTGGCATGAAGTCGCGGCAGGAAGTGGGGCAGCAAAAAGCGATAAGACCGAGGACGCTTCGAGGCACAGACTGCAGACAGAGCTACATATCGAAGCCGCCGCGAATCGCTTGGTTGTCTTTCATCTGCTTGATCATCTTGATGACGGAATCCGCCATCGTGTCGATCTTCTTGCGCACGTCCTTGTCGTCTTGGCTCACCGTCGGATGCTGCACGGATGGCAGGCGAAGCGCCGACTCGACGCTGGGAATCGAAGTCAGCGCGGCGTTCTGTGACGCAGCCATGCGCCCCTGCCCCATCGAGATCGCCACCAGGGTCAAGTCATCCAGCGAAAGTCGATCGTCGCTGCGTCCGCTCGATCCACCGCTGGCCCCGCCCATGGCCTGCATGAGCTTTGCCGAGGCCTCGACCTGTTCGCGACTGATGCCACTTGCTGAGAGCGCCGCCTTGAACACTTCCACAGGAGGCGGAGCGGCCGGCTTCGCCGTCGAGACACTCGGCGTCGGCGCGGCGCGGCGCGAGCGAGCATTTCCAGGCTGATCACCGGACACCAGGGTCAGCGAAGGTCGACTCGTCTCGTCATCGTCTTCTGCGTCGTCATGGCTGTCGTCGGACGAGCGCTCTACCGCTTTGGTGCCAGCGAAAAGCGACAGCGCAGGGGAAGACGGCAGGCGCTGCCACAGAGGCATCCCCACGCCACTGCCCGCCGCGCTGGTCTTGACTAGCTCACTGAGGGCAGCCAAAGGAGCCATCGACGGAACAACCGCAGGAAGCATCGCCAGCAGTCGCTGTACCCTCTCACCCGTGGCCGACGCAGTCTGCGGCCAAAGCATCGCTGGCTTGGCCCCCTCGCTGACTGTGGACGCTGCTGCGGGCCGATCCGGCTGCGGAAACGCCGTCAGCATCGATGACGCAAAGCGAGCCGCCAGCTCATACGGCTGACGCGGAGCCACGGTCGCCCGGCGCGGCTCCGCCTCTGGCGCAGCCTTCAAAGACGAACCACCCAGGACCGACAGGCCTCCCGCCGGAAGCCGCGGAGCTGCGGCAGCCGTCGCAGAGACCATAGGCAGAGGCGAGCGCATCACCGTCGGCGTAGCGACAGCGCTCAAAGAGGGCTGGGCCTTGGGCAGTGCCAGCGATGGCAGCCCCAGTCGCCCAAGCTCTCGCGGCAGCGTCGGCCATGGCTGAGCCAAGTTGAGCGGCGAGACGTGTACTCGGCGCGCCGCCGGCTTCGCTGCAGCAGGCGGTACCGCCGTCGGAAGCCGTGGCGACTGCGTGGCAGACGTGGTCGCCTCGTTCGCCGTCCGTGGCAGATAGACGAGTCCACCAGCACCCCGCAAGCTGCCCGCGCCGGCCGTGGGAACCATGCCCTCGTCCGTCGCTGGATTGAAGTTCTCGGCCCCTCCCAAGCTCTGGCTGATGAGCTCACCCGCGCCCAACATGCGAGCTTGCTCGGCCCTGGCAAACAGCTCGCTGCGCAGACCCAAGCCACCAAGGCCCGTGGCAAGAGCCAGCGGCGAGCCCACTCGCGACGCAGTGGCCGTCGGGATCGCGGTGGCCTGCGGTTTGGCGATAGACTCGCTGGCGGCGCGGCCAGCCTCTGGCGATGGCAAAAAGACCAAGCCGCCCGCGACAGGCTGGTAGCGCCCCGCGTCGCCAGTAGCGGCGATCAGGCCTTGCTGCGAAGCAAACTGCTCAGCACGTACCGACGTGCGACCTGCGCTCGGCAGCGACGCTGTGACCATGGGATATGAATTTGTGCGTAATTCCGTCGCTAAACGCATCGAACCAGGAGCCGAAGCGACATCGGCCCGCGGCGGCTGGATCCATGGCAGCGACGCAGACCATACCGGGCGACGCTGCGGTGACCCAGCGACGGAAGGCTGCACATCACTTGCGGCTTGCGGCGCCGGAACGCCTGACAGAAGCGCGCTGACCCACGGCGGAACCACTCCGCTCGACGAGCCCGTCGCCAGTTGCCCGAGCCAGGCCGTCGCACCGCTGGTCATGCCAATGCCGGCGGCAAAGAGCTCGGCCAGTGTGCCGCCCCCTCCTGGTGAAAACCATGGCACTGCAGCCGCCTGGCCGTGCGCAGTCTCGACCTGAGCTGCCGTCGGTGCCTGAGGAACAAGCGGAGGCACAGCCGCAGCCCGATCGGCACGCGTTGAAGCAGGTACGCTCGCGGCCTCGCGCGGTGAAAGACCCGACGGAGCCAGCGAGACTCCAGAGCCTGACGCGCGGCGCTGCGGCAGCACGTCCAGATACGGCATCTGAGTCGTGGCTCGCCCAATCACCGACGCAGCCGGCCCCGCGATCTGCCGCAGGTTTTGCGAAAGCGCTGTCGGCAGCCCCGGAGCCGCCGCCCATGTCTGAGGGTCGGAATGAAGCGGTAGGCCACGGCTGACCGCGCGCAGGCCCTGCTCTCCGGCGAAGCGCTGCGCCAAAAGGCCGATGCCGCCAAGCTGCAGGGCAGGCAAAGCCGGGGACGCGCGATAGCCCGAGGCAGGCGTCGCGATCTCGGTCTGACCCGACAGCAGCGAAACGACGCTGTGTTCTTGGAACTGATCTGGCACGTCCCCAACTGCCCGCGCCGCCGCCGACAGCATTGGCGGCGTGGCAGTGACTGCAGCGGGACGGCCCGTCGCTGATTCTGACTGCTCGCGTGCAGGACGCGGCGCCAGGGTCTGCAGGCTGCGTGGCTGTGGTGTCGGCGAATCAGGCCGCGGTGCGGACAACCAAGGCAGCGCTGCCGTCGACACCCGCGATAGAGCATCCACCCCGAACGCGACTGCCGCAGGAAGTGGAGCGGCACGGGTCAAGTTCGGACGAATCCAGTCGGCAAGCAGCGAGGGCGCAGGGACGCCCGCATCGTGCTGAGCCAACGTGGCTGCGGCACCACTGCCGATGCCAATCCCCGCCGCAAACAGCTCGGCTAATGCCCCCAGACCGCCCGGCTCGCGCCACGGCTGTGCGTAGGGCAGCGCTACGGCGTCGCGGCCCAGCTCGGCACCAGCGACGAAAGAATGGGTTGGCGTGAGCTGCACACCTCGCCCTGCCGGCAGATTCGAACGCTCCAGCGACGGAGACTCTCGCCCCGGCCGAGACGAATCTGCCCCATTCACGATCGGCTGGGCATTGCGCGCCACGACAGACGGAGCAACCCACGGTAGCTCACGCGACGCAGGGTGCTGCAAAGTCCGTCCAGCTTCAGCGCTGGCAAGTGAGCGGGCGATCGGCGTGGGCACCCCCGGCGCCGATTGCCAACGGTCCATCTGCGAGACGATGGATCGCTGCGCCAAGCGCGTCAGGATGCCTGCAGAAGACCACGCGGGCTGCGTCCAGAGTCCGCCGGGCTGCCCCCACGAGACACCCATCGGGACACCCGTAGCGGCCCTGGTGACCTGAGGAGCGCGATTCCCAGAGAGGAGCTGGACGAGCTCTGGAGACGCGTGCGAGGGAAGCAGGCCAGGGTCGAGACGCACGGCCTCGCCCATGCCAGCGTGCGACCCAGCGCGCGGCGCCCGTGGCTGTGGCAGCGTGAATGCGCGACGTGACTCCGCAGCATGTGCCGAGAAGTCAGCGAGCGCAGGTGCCGCATCGGCGGTCGTTGGCGAGGCAGTCACGGCAGCCAACACCGGGCTCGCGGCGCTCGAATGAGAGGCCGACGCCTCGAACTCTGGCGCTTCAGTCGGCGCTTCAGTCGGCGGCTCGACGGAACGTACGGTCCGCGCCAACGCATCCTGGGCCTGGGGTCGCAAAGCCTGAGCCGCTTGTGTACGCGTCGCCGTTTCTGCGACGGCAGCAGACGACATAGTGACGGGCGGCACCGCGGCATCGGACGAACTGCGGGTTGCCTCTTCCGGCGCGACAGGAACGCTCGCCGCCGATGGCGTGGGCACGTGGGATGGCGCAGTCGGGCGTTCTTTGGCGAGCGGTGTCGTCGGGCGCTGCAGACTCGCAGAGCCCGCTGCACCAGCCGCCGCAGCCCGCCGAGCCACAGGAGCCAAGTCCGGGGTTTGAACGACCGGCATGGCAGGAACCATCGACGAGGCAGCAGCACTGCCGCCCTGATCGACGCGATTGGGTAGCGCCGCGGCCCGCCACCACGGCGAGCGACTGAGCTGAGAGTCCGCCCAGCCCAGGTGCAAAAATGAGCGTGCTTTGCCTAGGCTCGTCGGTGGCGCTGCAGAGGCGCCCGAACTCGATGCCGGCGAGGCCATCGCTGGCTGTCGCGCCACCGTGGCTGGAAGTGTCGCGTCAGCGGCTCCGACATCGCGAACTGACGCAGACCGTGCAGAAGGTTGGTTCGCCGCGGTGACCGAGGCCGAGGCCACGGTTCCTCTGCCAGTGGCGTTCAGCAGATCGCGCACGCGCAGCTCCGTCGAAGGCTCGACGCTGGAAGCGGCTGGATCGGCCACTTGTGCGCTTGCGCTTGCGCCTGCGCTGCGCTCGCTCGCGTCCGACTGCGAAGGCAGCCCGATGGACTGGCTTTCCGTCAACGGAATCATCTGCTGCAGGCGAGGCAGAACAACCGGGCTCGGCAGAGCCAGATCAGCACCAGGCTCGGCCGGCGCGTCGCGCCTCACCTCTGGCGCCGCCACTTCTGCAGCCCGCTCGGCAGCCAGCGGAGCTACCGCAGCCAGCGGAGCTACCGCCTCTGCCGACACGCTGGCATCGGGCTCTCGCCGCGCTGCCGCGGGCAGAATCGACTGTGTGGTCGAGGCTGCCGTTGTATTCGGCGTGCCCCTGACGAGACCCGCAGCATCCGGCTGTCGAGCAGCGCTGCCGACGGCCAACGCCGGCTCTGGTGCCACGACCGGCAGAATGCCAGGCCGCTCTGCAGGCGGCACAGCCCCGATCGTCCGTCGAGCCGCAGCACCTGTCGCTGCAGGCGAAGCCTCGGCTCGCTTCGCAGCGGGCGACTGGGCCACACGCAGTGACCGCGGCGCCGGCACCCAGCTCTGAGGCAGGTTTAGCGACACGGGCTCGACATCCCGCGACGAAAAAGCCGACCGTTCCGTCGGCAGGCCAATCACCTCGAAGTGGCGCGAAAACACGCGATCAAGGAAGCTCTGCTGCCGACTGAGAAACCTACTCTCCAAGTCCCCAGCCCGCAGGCTGAGACGGGCAAGTAGGCGCTCAAGAGCGGTGAGCGCGGGTGACTGAAACAAGCCGATGGGCTGCGCACTGGCTGTCTCGAACATGAGCCGACTGCCTCCGAGGCAATTGTAATTCGATTAACGAATATTATCGGCGCATAAACTGCCGGGTTTCCTCCCGAGTCAGCGGCGACAACGAATCCAGCGTGAGCAGCCTGCGACCAAGCGGCGCTAGTCCGAGGAACTCGCGTGCTTTTTCTCGCTTCGTCGGCGCGAGCGATCTTTCTGCTTTCGTCGCCGAGCCTCTGCATGCAGGCGTCTGCTTGTCTGCGGAGAAACTCGTACCTCAACTTCATCACACAGCTCGCGCAGAGCCAGGAAGCGGTTCAGCGAATGCTGGCGTTCTCGCTGCCACTTGACGACGAGCTGCTCATCTCCCAGCAGGTACCGCAAGAGCACGCCGCTTGCCGTCTTGTTCATCTTCTGTCCACCGGGACCACTGCCCTTGACCGCCTGCTCGTCGATCGCCGACAGGTCGATGCGCAGCGCCTCTAGCCGATGGCGCAGGGCTGCACGCTTCTCGGGAGTGACTGGCGCATCTTCGGGGAACTTCATCGACGCTCCGCGCTCTGCGACGCCTAGCGTGTGCTGTTCGGGCTGACCAGCGTGTACTCTGCGCCGTTTGGGTGTTCTGCCGTCCACTCGGCGAACAGCTCGTCGCGCACCTGCCAAAGCGCCGGGAAAAACTGCGTCCGCAGGCCGCGCTCTAGAAGCTCTGAGTGCTTGCCTTTTAGCGAGGGAGTGCCGACGCCAATCGTCCGGTACACAAGCAGGATGTGGCGGTTGCGCCACTCTTGCAGACGCAGATCCAGCTCGATGAGCCCCTCGGCAGCGGCGTACACCGACGGAAAGCGACGCGGCTCGCGATAGATCTCGGTCAGCGTCAGGCGCTGGCGCTCAAGCAGCGACTCGAAGTGCGGCCAAAGCTCGCCCGGCGCGGCCAGCATGCGACGAAAGCCAGGCGACTCCTGGCCCGAGCCACGCCCCAGCACGGCGCGGATGCGCATATAGTCGGCAGAGCTCAGCGTGTACAGCGTCTCCATGCCGTCCAGAAGCAGGTTCTGAACCGCATGGACGCGTCGCAGGAGCACCGCGACTTCCCCCAGGTCATCTCGGTCGAGCAGCGTCGCAGCGCGGCCAAGCTCATGGTCAATGAGCTTCATCCACAGCTCGGCGCTTTGATGCACGACTTGAAACAAAAGCTCGTCGGGACACGCGAGCTGCTCAGGCTTTTTTTGCAGGCTCAGCAGCTCAGGCACACGCAGGTACAGCTCATAATCGGTGGGCGGCGCAGGCATAGGACATGGATATCACGCCCCACGCTAGCCCGTCACCGGCATAGCTGGCGTGCCTAGTCGCCGGCTTCGCTGCCGTTCAGGTCGACCTTGCGCGGCCCCATGATGCCGGCCTCGGTCCGCATCGCCGATGCTTCGCCGTCTAGCCCGTAGTCGCGCATCTTGTCGTACAGCGCGCGTCGGCTGACCCCCAGCCACGAAGCCGTCTGGCTGTTGTGGCCGCGATGCATCTTGAGGGCCTTGAGGATGAAGTCGCGTTCGCACCTGCGAAGATACTTCGCTAGGCGCCCTTCGGATCGTGGTCTTCTTGCAGTTGTCACCAGAGCTACATTACAAATTTTTTTCAAATAGTGCAACGACTTCCACGTGCATTTGGTGGTCCAGAAACCGCACCATAGGGCCTTGCACAACGGGGCTCTGACCTCTCAAGAACCGCGCCTGCCCCGTCGCCAAGCTGAGAGCTTCACTTCTCGGAGGCGGTCTTTTGCGTCCCCAGATCCGCCGATGCAGCCGGTGGGAGCGTAGGCGCTGCAGAAGGAGGCGCACCCGCATCACCAGCCCCCTCAGCCGGCGCCGATGCGGCTGAGGAAGCCGGAGCCGGAGCGGGCGGCAAGAACTTGCCAAGCAGGTTGCCGCTGCGCCAATACCCGTCGAGATACACGAAGAAGTCATAGCGCAGGCCCTTGGCCTCGGTCTTGCGCTTCACACGCACCGTGTAGATCGGTGGCTTGTTGACGAGCGCCGCCAGCACCGCGCGATCGGTGTCCGCCTGTTCGACAAGTGGCAGTTGATCGATGCGCGTGACCGAGATGTCGTCGTACTTTTTCTCGTAGACATGCGCGACGAGCTCGACAGCTCCGGCGTTGACCAGCGATCCCAGCATCGCCTGATAGCGCGCCCACAGAGCCTGTCCCTGCATCGGCCCGAGCAAGCTCGTAAGCTCGGGCTGGGTCATGACGAACGATCGCATGAGCTCGTGTACACGGTTGCGATCGTCGGCTTTGCAAGCAGCCAAGATGTCATGCCACAGACGCGAAAGCTCCTCGGGGCTGCTTTGATACATACCCGGCTTGACCAGCGGCTCGGGCGGCGGGCGCTTGCAGCTCAGCAGCGCTCCCCACACAAGCAGCAGCCCCAGCCAGCGCGCGACTGCACCGCCAAAAAGCCCGCGTCTCTGCAACACTAGGCCCGCTTCATCCCGCGAGTCACTCGAACAGAACATCGATCTCGGCATAAGGATAGGTTGTACGCGCAAGCGCAGCGCCTCTCAACTCTGACCGGTCCGCGAACCAAGGGCTCCATCGGCAGGGTCCGCGATACGCAGCTCCGCCAGCCGCTCTTCTTCAGCGCGCTTGGCCGTGCGGGGCTTCGTCGATGATTCGTGCCGACACGGGCTCTGCCCCCAGACCCGCCAAGAGCTCGCCTAAACGCTCTCGCTCGACGGGCGCGCTCGCAGGATTGTTCAGCTCAGCAATCACCCGGCCGCGATACAACACGGCAATGCGATCACACAGCGCGCGTAGCTCGTCGAGCTCGGAGGACACCAGCAAGATCGCAGCCCCGCGATCGCGAGCCGCAAGCAGCATCTGATGAAGCGACTGCACGGCGCCGATGTCGACCCCACGCGTTGGCTGTGCCACCACGAGAACCTGTCGCTGCGCTTGCTCGGCATCGGCCAGCGCGCGGGCCAGCAGCAGCTTCTGCTGATTGCCACCGGAAAGCGACCGCGCCAAGGCCGTGTGTTCCATCGGTCGCACGTCGTGTTGTGTCAGCAGTGCGGCTGCGTCCTGTGCCAAGCGCTGCCGATCGATGAGCCAGCCGGCAAGCCGCCTCACCAAGCCTCCCGCGGAATGGCCCGCCACGCGCTCTTTTCGATAGAGCGTTTGGCGTCCCAAAAGCAGGTTTTCGGCCAGCGTGAAGTCCAGCACCAAGCCATGCCGCTGGCGATCCTCCAGCACCCATGACATGCCCGCCTGGCGACGCTCAGCAACCCGAGCCTGTGTGATGTCGCGGCCATGCAGGGCAACCTGTCCCGCAGAAAAGGGCAGAAGCCCTGCCAGCGCCAAGCACAGCTCGGTCTGTCCATTGCCCTCGACGCCAGCGATGCCGACGATGGTGCCCGGCTGCAGGTCCAGGCTGATGCCCCGAACTCGCTCGACCCCGTCCCGCACCACCTGCACATTGCGCAGCGACAGGCTCGACGCCGTCGAGGCCGCGACCGACGAGCCGTGCAGGCTGGCGGTTCCTTGTCGCGTAATTGGCACCAGCTCGCGGCCCACCAAGGCGTGCGCTAGCTCGCGGGCCGAAAAGTTCGCCCGTTCCACCTCAGCCACGACGCGCCCAGCGCGCAGCACGACCGCCCGGTCGGCTACTTCCAGCACCTCATCGAGCTTGTGCGTCACGATAAGCAGACCGCGTTCACGGCGCTCACCGACGAAGCGCGCCCGCAGCGCCCGCAGCATGGTGATCGCTTCCTTCGGGGTCAGCACCGCCGTGGGTTCATCCAAAAGCAGGCAGCGGGCCCCGCGATACAGCGCCTTTAGGATCTCGACCCGCTGCGCTTCCCCAACGCTTAGCGAGCCCACGATCCGCTCGGGCTGCACGTGCAGGCCATAGCTCTCGGCGAGCGCATGCACTTCGGCCTCGGCGCGTCGGCGATCGAAAAAAACGCCCCGCCTTCGCGGCTCGCGCCCAAGGACAATGTTCTCGGCCACCGTCAGGGTGGGCACCAGCAAGAAGTGCTGGCTGACCAGGCCCACGCCGCCAGAAATGGCGCGCTCGGGCGAAGCTGGCACCGCACTTCCGCCATAGCAGACATCACCAGCGGACAGCGGTACCAGGCCATACAGCGCGTGCAGCGTCGTCGATTTTCCCGCCCCGTTTTCCCCAAGCAGCGCTACGACTTCGCCCGGCCGCACCGCGATCGAGACATCCTGGTTGGCCAGATGAGCGCCATAGCGAACCGAGGCTCTGCGAAGCTCACACAGGGCCGCCGATGACGACGCAAAAAGCGGCGGACGAACATGCTCGGCGACATCCGATGTGCCGCTTATCAACGGCGAACCTTGCGTTGCGGCACTCAGAGCGCACCCCCTTTTCTTGCTTCGCCCGGCGGTGTGCCACGTGGCTCGGCCTTGATTGGTGAGGCCGGTGCGCGCTCGCCGTCGACTTGGATGGCGCCCGCCACGATCTGCTGACGCAGCGACTCGACACGAGCCCGCACTGCAGGGGCGATCATGCCGCGCTCGGGTTCGGCATAGACATAGTCGACGCCGCCTTCGGCCAAGCCGAACACGCGCACGCCGCTTTCAAAGCGACCCCGCTTCAGATCGGCGATCACTTCAAAGACGCTTACGTCGACACGTTTGATCATCGACGTCAGGATCACACCCGGCGCCTCATCCCACTGATCGCAGTCGACACCTATCGCCTTCTGCTTGTGCTCGCGCGCTGCTTCAAAGACCCCCAGGCCCGTCGAGCCAGCCGCGTGAAAGATCACCTCGGCGTTGGCCGCATACTGCGCCATCGCTAGCTCTTTGCCGCGCGTGGGGTTCTTGAACGCATCCCCGCTGGTCCCGGCATAACCAACCAACACGCGGCAGTCTGGGCAGACGGAAAGCACGCCCAGGCGATAGCCGTTTTCAAACTTGTGGATCAGCGGAATGTCCATGCCACCGACGAAGCCAACCACGTGGCTTTTCGTGGACAGGCCGGCGATGGCCCCCACCAGATAGCTGCCTTCTTCTTCCCGAAACTTCAGCGCCACCATGTTCTTGGGCGGCATCACAAAGCCGTGCTCGTCGAACTTGGCGTAATCGACATTGGCGAAGCGCCGCAGTGGGTAGTCCTTGGCCACCATCAGCATGTCGTCGGAAAACACGAAGCCGACCCCGATGATCAGATCGAAGCCGCGCGCAGCAAGCAAGCGCAGGCCCGACTCGCGATCGGTGCCTTCGCCGGGCTCGATGAACTCGGCCTCGATGTCTAGCTCGCGCTGCGCTCGCTCGACACCGCGATACGCCGCGTCGTTGAACGACTTGTCGCCGCGCCCACCAACATCGAACACCAAGCCGACACGCAGTCGATCATGGCTGGCCACCGCCGCCGTTTTTCCCGTCGAACTTCCGGCCGGCAGAAGCAAAAGGCCATTCAGCAGCAAGAGCCCGAGCGTCACCCCAAGCAGGCGCCATACGAGCGACCGCTGGCCCGCCGACCAGCCTGCCGTCGACATCGTCTTGTCACGTCGTGGGCTTCCTTCGTTCGCTGTGTGTGAATCCAGGCGCGCCTGCACATCGGGCGTCTTACCACACAATCCCTGCCGACTTGTGTATTCTATCGTCATGTCGCGCCGGAAGGTCTCGACGACGATCTACATCACGGAAGAGCAGGACCAAGCGCTCAAGCGCCTGCATGCCGAGACCCGCGTTCCCGTTGCTGAGTACATTCGTCAAGGAATCGATATGGTCCTTGAGCGTCACCGGGCCGCGATCGCGGCGCAACGTCAGCTCAGCTTTGATGATCTGTTACCGCGAGGCTCTCGCTCTTCCTGAGTCGGCACCGCTTGACCTCTCGGCACGCGCAAGAGTATGTCGCCGCTGCGACTTCGCTCTGCTGCGGTTCTGGAGTTTTCAATGCACATGCCGACTCACTCTCGCTCTCTGCTCGCTTTGCTCACGGTCTTTCTTTTGCCGTTGCCTGCCCGCAGTGACTGGCCCATGGCCCGCCACGACGGCCGACGCAGCGGCGCAGCGCAGGGAACGAGCGATCTCAAGAGCCCTGTTCCCTACTGGCGGACCTACCTGGGCGGTTCGCTGCAGCCGCAGCAGCTTGCTTCCGTCGATCTCGACGCCGATGGGCGCATGGATCTGCTCTTGTCTTCCAGCGGACGCATCGTGGCCAAGCGCTCGGACGACAGCGTCATCTGGCAAAGCAGGCCCTACGATGTCCGCGGCGTCGTCGCCATTGCTGATCTGAACGGCGATGGCACGCGTGAGATCGTGGCGGATGCGACCAGCAAGGTCCTCATCCTGTCGCTCGCGGATGGCCGCCTGTTGTGGGAACAGCCCGACGGCGAGCTGGGTACACTCGGGCGCAGCTTGGTGGTCGATCTCGACGGCGATCGCAAGCCCGATGTGCTGTCAGTCGAGTGCGGCTGCTGCGGCGTCAACAGCGGCAAGACCGGCTTTGCCCGCTCGTTCGCGACAGGCTTTGCCAGCCCCGCGCTGCTATTCACCTTGCCCAAAGTGGCCTGCGGCGGTAAGTCCACCCTGATCGCGGCGGACGTCGACGGAGACGGCGTTGCTGAGCTCATGCAGGGCCACTACGATCACGTCGAGCTGTTCCGCGGAAAAGACGGCAAGCTGCTCGCGTCGGCGGCGATGTTGGGCAACTGGATCTCTTCCAGCAGTTGCTATGCCGCAAACCTCGACGGTGCTGCGGGCGACGAAGTGGTGTGCATCCTGAATGACTCGAACACGCCCGGCATGGACCAGCGCAAGGTCTTTGCCCTGCGCTATGACGGCACGGCCAGCTTGCAGCTCTTCTGGAAGGTGACGCTCGCCCCAGATGTCAGTGGGGACGCAGTGGTCTTGGATCCCGTGGCAGATCTCGACGGAGACGGCAAGGTTGAGGTCGTCGTATCCGGCTACGACCCGGCGGCATCTGGTTTCAGTACACGCATCTTGGACGCGAGCACTGGGGCCGATCTAGTACCCGCGATCACCGGCCATCGGTTCGTGGGCAGCGCCACCATGCAAGAGCCCGGCAAGCGCCTGTTTTTGACGCAGGCGGGCAACACCTTGCTCGGTTGGAGCTTCGCCCGAAAGCCCAGCGCAACCGTCACCCAGCGCTTTCAGGTCGCCGATCGCACGCCCGTCTATACCCTGCAGCCGCAGCGCTTGGCGATGGGAGGACCGCTCCTCGACCTGTTCCGCCAAGATCTCGACGGAGACGGTTTGGAGGAGCTGATCGTCCGTACGCTCAAAGGGGCAGAGTCGCTCATCGCCTTGACTGCGGTCAGCGGCAGCATCCAGGAACGCGGCACAGCCCCGCTCACAAGTGGCACGCGCATGCTCAACATGTGGCGAGTGCTTGACGCAAACCGCCAAGGTGCCCGCGTCGCCCTCGCTCGCAGCGACGGTGTGCTTGAGCTCTTGGACGGGCGTCTGCAGCCGATCACCACCGAGGAAGAGTTTCCTCGCAAGCTCAGCCTGCGCATCGGCGGCTACTACGCAAGCGGAGGCTGGCGCGAGCTTCGCAGCGCACCGCGCGCGATCGCGTTCCGACCAGGTGGCCCTGACTCGATCATCGTCGCTGACAGTCGAGCGGCTCTTCTGCGCATGGATCCGCTGTCGGCAAGCTGGGCCGTGCCGCCCGTTCCGGTCTGGGAACGAAAAGACCATCAGGCACCGACCTTGGTCCCGCGCTTAGATGGCAGCGCTCCAGCAATTGCCTGCTTGAAGCAGAGCGATGCCGGCTGGTCCGTGGCCGTGCTTCGCGCCGACGGCAGCGAGCGCTGGACAAAGCCGATCGAGAGCGACCCGCTTGGCGACCTGGTCCCAGCAACTTTGAACGCCGACGCAACCACGGATCTGGTAGTGCAGTGGGGCGATCCTAGAGATGTCGTGTTACGGACCCGCGGGATCTCGGGTATCGACGGTGCCAAGCTTTGGGATGCGGCCCCCATGACGCCAGGTGCCGGCCGACAGCCTGCAGGCTTCGCCGTCGGTCCATGGAACAGCGACGGCTTTGACGACGTATACACGCAAGGGCCCAAGACCCAGGTGCTGTCCGGCGCCAACGGCGCGCTTCTCGCAAGCGGCGGATCAAGCGACGGCTATTTCATGCCAAGCCTCGTCGACAACAACAGCGATGGCAGCGATGAAGTCCTTTTGCACGGAGGCTTCACGCCCGTGCGGCTGTACGATCATGCGCTGGCCTCGACGCTGTGGATGTCACCCGACGATGATCGCCCGTTCCCCTATGGCGCCGTGGCCCGCTGCCCGCAGGGGCCGATCTTCGTCGAAGGCTCGCTCAAGTATCCCGCGCGGCTCAAGCGCACACCGCTGTCTGGCGCAAGTCTTGGGCGCTTTGCAACGCAGGTCTTGGCCGCGGGCCGCAGCTTTGTTGATGAAGCCAGCGCACTCGCCGCAAGCGCATACCTGGGACAGCTAACCAGCGCAGCGGTGCATCAAGATCTGACGGGAACCGGCCACCCCACAGTGGTCCTGGGATCCAGCGATGGGTTTCTATACGGGATCAACGCCTGCGACGGCTCGCTGGACTTCGCGGTTCCGTTCGGCGTTGCCGTCGGGGAAGCCATCTTTGCCGACACCGATGGCGATGGCAAAGACGAGATCGTGGTCAGCGCCGCAGATGGCTATCTATATGCGCTCAAGAATCAAAGCCTGCCCAGCCCAGCCCAGGTCCTCGACATAGATCCCGAGCAGCCCGGCGAGCGAGATGTCGACGCCATCACCACTTCCGACCGCATGAGCGCCCGCTGGAGCCCTGTGCCCGGCGCCCAAGGGTACGAAGTCGCCGTCGTGACCGCGGATGGCCGCGCGATCTCGGACTGGAAAAACGTCGGTCTTGTCAGCGAAGCCACCGTTGGTGAGCTCAGCCTGCAGCGCGGCGTATTCTATCTGTTCGCGGTGCGAGCACTGTCTACCGCTGGGCGCTCAGTCGATGCACTCAGCGACGGAATCAGCCTTGTCCGCGTCGTCAGCCAAGATGCAGGATCCGCTGATTTTTCCACATCTGATGACGAGCCCGTGTCAAGAAGCGGCTGCGACTGTCACAGCGTTGGCATCGGCTCGACTCCGACGGCGCTTGGCAGCATGTGGCTCGCCCTGCTCGCGCTGTTGCTGCAGCGTCGCCGCATCAAGCGCCGCAGCCCGTCACAGCACTAGCGCCCAGCTTTTGGCGTCAGGATCTCGCCGAGCTTTTCCTGGGCTCGTTCGAGATCGCCGTCGTACTTCAGCACGACGTTCAGCGTCTGTTCGACCAAGCTCTTGTCGAGCGTGTCGGCGTGCAGCAGCGCCAGAGCCCGCACCCATTCGAGCGTCTCGGCGATGCTGGGATCTTTCTTTAGGTCGAGCTTGCGCAGCGCGTGGATCACCCGCACCACTTCCGCAACAAGCTGCTGCGGCGCCTCGGGAAGGCGGGCGCGCACGATGGCCTGCTCGCGCTCGGCGTCGGGGAAGCCGATGTGCAGATACAGGCAGCGCCGCTTCAGCGCATCGGTCATCTCGCGAGCGTTGTTCGACGTTAAGACAACGATCGGGACATGCTGCGCCCGCAGTGTCCCTAGCTCGGGAATTGACACCTGGAAGTCGGACAGCACTTCCAAAAGAAAGGCTTCGAACTCGGCCTCGGCGCGATCCACTTCGTCGATCAAAAGCACACAGCGATGAGGCGAGCGCAGTGCCCGCAGAAGCGGTCGCGGCAGCAGAAACTTCTCGGAAAAGAACGCGTCCTCTTCGCCGGCCAGCCGCTCGACGGCGTCGCGCAGCGTGCCAGACCCTGCCAAGCGCTCGCCGATCTTGTCGCGCAGCATCTGCGTGTACAGAAGCTGCTTGGGATACGCCCACTCGTACAGCGCCTTGGGCTCATCCAGCCCTTCGTAGCACTGCAAGCGAATCAGCTCTAGATCCAGCGAGGCGGCGATCACTTTTGAAAGCTCGGTCTTGCCACAGCCCGCGGGTCCCTCGACCAAAAGCGGCTTCTGCAGCCGGTCGGCGAGGAACACGGCCGTGGCGATCCGCCTGTCGGCGACATAGCCCTGCTGCGAGAAGCGCGTCAGCACCTCGTCGACTGAAGAGAAGCTGTGAACAGACTGCGCTAGCGACATGCGCCGCAGCATGACACAAGCGCGGCAAGCGAGTCACCAGCCCCCCGCAATTCCACGCCCTTCCACAAAGCGCGGCTTGATATGCTCGGCCCATGTCACTGGCCGTCGACCGCCCACTTCCGACGTTTCCCGACACGTTCAACTTGGCTGAGTACTTCTTGGATCGTCGCATCTCGGAAGGTCGCGGCGATCGACTGGCCGTCGTCGACGATCGCGGTGAGTACAGCTATGCCCATGTTCAGACCCAAGCCGAGCACCTGGCAGGCACGCTGTGGCAGGCCGGCATTCGCCCCGAAGATCGCTGCCTGATTGGCCTTTGGGACTGCGTCGAGTTCGCCGCCAGCTTCTTCGGCATCGTCAAGGCCGGTGCCGTCGTTGCCATGGTCAATCCCGAGCTCGCCGACGGCGATTACCTGGGATACCTAGGCTATACGCGCTGTCGCGCGCTGATCGTTGACACCGCGCTGTACCGTCGGCTGGCGCCGCTTCTGCACAGCGCGGGTGAGGCCATCGACTGCCTGCGCCTGATTGTCCTTGTCGACACGCAGCCCGCAGACCCTGGTGCGCCAGCCCCCTTGGCCCCGCCCGACGGCATCGCTCTGCGCACCTGGGACGACGTGCAGCACGGCCCCCGCCGTGGAACCTATGCCACCAGCAAAGACGATCCCGCGGTCTGGTTGTTTACCAGTGGCTCGACGGGAAAACCCAAGGCCGCGGTGCATTTCCATCACGACTTCGCATACAACACCGAGTGCTATGCCAAGCAGGTCTTAGGCATCCGCGAAGACGACGTCACCCTGGCCGTGCCCAAGCTGTACTTTGGCTATGCCACGGGCACGAACCTCTTGTTCCCATTTTCCGTCGGAGCCAAGACCGTCCTGTACCGCGATCGCTGGTCGCCTGAGCGCTTGTTCGAACAGGTCGCACGCCACCGCGCCACCCTGCTTACCGGCGTGCCCACCGCGATGAGCCGCATGCTGGAAGCGGATCCCGAGCGGCGGCGCAGCTTGCAGCCGCTGCGCGTCGTGTTGTCGGCCGGTGAAGCGCTGCCAGAAGAGCTCTACCGTCGCTTCTTGGCCGCCTATGGCGTCGAGATCCTCGATGGAATCGGCTCGGCTGAGCTCTTCCACATCTATATCAGCAACCGCTTGGGCGAAGTGCGTCCCGGCTCGCTCGGGCGCTTGGTTCCCGGCTATCACGCCCGCATCGTCCGCGATGACGGCAGCGAGTGGGGCCGCGACGCCGAGATCGGTGAAATCGGCACGCTATGGGTGCGCGGCGACTCCGCAGCGCTGTGCTATTGGCAAGCGCACGAGTCGAGCAAAAAGACGCTGCGCGGCGACTGGGTGGTGTCGGGAGACCTCTTCCACCGCGATGCCGAGGGATACTTTTATTACGATGGCCGCGCCGACGATCTTTTGAAGCTAGGCGGCATCTTCGTCTCGCCCCTTGAAGTCGAAGGCGTGCTCTTGCAGCACGAAGCGGTCCTGGAAGTCGCTGTCGTCGGTGAAGAAAACGCCGAGGGCCTGATCAAAGGCCTAGCCTTCGTCGTCCCACAAAGCGGTCACCGTCCTGATGAAGAGCTCGCGCGCTCGATCCTCACCTTTGGCAAAAGCCGCCTAGCCCACTACAAGGTGCCGCAGCGCATCGAGTTCGTGGATGCTCTACCGCGATCGGATCGTGGAAAGGTGCTGCGCCGTGTGCTGCAGCAGCGCCCACGCAGCGGCAGCGCGTCCTAGCGCGCTCATCCTGTGGCGGCTGTCGTTATTGTTCATCGTTCATCGTCGCAAAAAGGGGGGATGCCGTGTCGGAACCATGGAACATGGCCGTGTTGTTCGTCGTCGGCGGCTTGGCTGCGTCGCTTAACGCGGTAGCCGGAGGAGGGTCGCTGATTGCCTTTCCTGCGCAGATCGCGCTTGGTGCTTCCGCACTGCAGGCCAATGCGACATGCTCGGCTGCGCTGTGGCTCGGCGGACTTGCAAGCGCCCTGGGCTATTACTCGCAGCTTCACAAGACCCGCCACTATCTGACTTTGCTCGCCATCCCCAGCGCAGTTGGATCGCTGATCGGAGCCTGGCTGCTTTCGATCACATCCGAGCGGCTGTTTCACCAAGTGGTGCCCGCGCTGGTGCTTCTCGCCACGCTGCTACTTGCACTGCAGCCCTGGTTGCGTCCGTCGGGACCGCGACGCATTCCGCTTTTCGCCGTCATCGCACTGCAGTTTTTGATCTGCGTCTACGGCGGCTATTTCGGGGCCGCAATGGGCATCTTGATGCTGGCCTTGATGGGGCTGTTCATCGACGGAGATCTGCACCAACTAAACGCGCTCAAGATGTGGCTGGCGATGATCGTGAACATCATCGCCACAGTCGCCTTTGTTTGGCAGGGCCTGGTACAGATCGGCCCCATGCTGGCGATTGCCGCGGGTGCTCTTACCGGTGGCTATCTGGCGGCCCGCATGGCGCAGCGCGTGGCCCCAGGACGCGTGCGCATCGTCGTCGTCTTTTTGGGCTTTCTGCTCTCGATCTGGTTTGCCTATCGCGCTTGGTTCTAGCGCGTCTCGCCCTCGTCAACCTAGCGCGCGAGCTGTCACATCCAAAAGACGGTCCCGCGCATCTCGCAGCGGCCGACTCAGCGCGATGTCATGCATGCGAAAAACCAGCCAGCCCTGATAGCGCCGTCTGGCATCGTCGCAGCTCCCACGCCGCGCCAAGCGAGCGAAAGATCCGCGCTGCCGCCCGCAGGTGCTCCTGCGCAGAGTCGAACCGCAGCACCTGATCCCCAGCCATAAGCGCAAGCTGCGCGATCCAGTAGTGCGCCAGAGCTTGAACATAGCGCAGCCCGCTCCTCTCGGCGTGCTGCAGCGCACTCTGCAGCCGAGCCAGCGCAGCCTGCTTTCGACCTTCCCGCTGAAGAAGCCGGCCTTCATACAGCGCGATCTGCGCCGGAGCCAGCGGAAACAGGCGCCCCAAGCGACGGAACAAGGCCAGGGCCCACTGGATCGTCGGCAGGTGTTCACGAAAGTTGGGAACTTCTAGATAGACTTCGAGCACGCAGCCCAGCGCGTGACGCAGCTCGACCATCTCCCAGCGCGCTCGCTTGATCGTCTCAACCGTCTGCGCGGCTCGCTCTTCGGCCAGCGCAAGCTGACCTTGCATCAGCGCGCAGCTTGCGGATAGGCCGCGAGCAACCGACTCGGGAACCGGCCCCATCTCGACGGGCAAGCTGGCTAGCGTGCGCTTCAACATCTCTTCTGTTTTTTCAAACTCTCCATAGCGCAGCCACACAACGCTCTGTCCCATCAGAGACAGTGCCAGGAAGTGCGGATTCTGCGTGCGCACCGCCAGTGCTTCCATCTCGCGCGAGACATCAAGGGCTGCTGCACATTCCTCGTTGGCAATCAGCGCAAGCTGCAGCGGTAACAGGCTGCGCAGCGTCGCGAGATCGTCCTTGATGGAACGCGCCTGCGTGACCGCTTGCTGGGCAGCCTCCACCGCCGCAGGCAAGCGCCCCGCGTTCAGATTCACCATCGCAGCGACGCGCAATAGATCGACAGCCAGAAGTCCGCTCGGCGGATTCTGCTGCGCCGCTTGGTTCAAAAAGCGCAGCCCCATGTCGCGCAGCGGCGTATAGGACAACAAGAAGACCAGGGCGATGCGAAAGCCACTCAGAGTCGAAAGGGCTGGCGATGAAAAATCCAGTTCTAGCTCAATGCCCCACAGCGTGCAGAAAAACGCGAGGTCGGGACGGGCCAGCCAGACATACGTCTCTTGCACTGACAGCGCGGCCAGAATCTCGCGTCTGAGCGCCGAGACGTCCTGAGGCAGCACAGGCAAGAGCCACGAGCTGCGAAGAGCCGGACGACTGACCAGCCGGCTCCAGCTTCTTTTCATGAATGCCATGGGCCAGTCGAGCGCTGTTTCAGGCAAGGGCAACGCCGCCGCTTCACACGTGGCCCGCAGACTGAGGTCCGCTTCGCGCAGCTTGCCTTGGGCAAAACGAGCTTCCGAGAGCCCACGCAAGACCCGCACTCGCTGCAGCCGCGAGACAGAAATCAAGCGCTGCAGCGCTTGCGCGTGACCGAACAGCGCTTCCGCTTCCGCCGAGGCTCCGCGACGCAGCGCAGACTCCGCGGCGCGTGTGAAGTTGGCTTCGGCCTTCGCCCACTCACCCGCCTCGCGAAAGTGATATGCAGCACGGCCCGCGCGCACCGGATCTTCAGGATGGGCCGCAATGATCCGCCAGGCCAAGCCCAAGTGCAGAGCGTTCCGCTGCGTATTCGTCAGATCGGCCAGCAGTCGCTCTCGCAACTTGTCGTGACTGAAGCGCCATGCCTGCTCGTACACTTCCAAGATCCCCGCTTCCGCACACGCAAGGGCCAGCGCTTGTGTGTCCTCACCTGGTTCATGCAGCAAGCTGAGATCAAGCTGACGACCTGCGACCGCGGCGCGCTGCAGGAACGGTCGCGCGGCGTGCGGAGCCCGTCCCAGCCTGCGCTCCACGACCTTCGCCACCCCCCCTGAAAACACCCGCTCCGGTACCCCTCCCCGCCCAATCAACCCCAACGCCCCCGCCTCCTCCGCCAACGCCCGCACCGACTCCACAATGAAAAAGGTGTTCCCTTCGGTTTCTCGCACGAGTAGGTCGATGAGTTTGGTGTCTTGGCTGGG
>CAZKOY010000005.1:71873-82230 GCA_964554495.1 uncultured Myxococcales bacterium | reverse complement strand
CCGACCTTCGACAGCCCACAGGCCATCGCCTGCACCATCAGATCGATCTGCGCCCGCAGGATCTTGGGAAAGTTCGCTGGGTCGTACCACGCGCCATCGCCGATGCCCGCGACGTCGATCACCGGTTTTTTGCACGTTCCCATCGGCGGCATGCCGCCGCCCAGCATCTGTATACGGCGCTCGACCTCGCGCAGCGCATCGGTGTGCAGATCGAGCTTGGCCTTTTCCGTCGCCCCCAGACGAGCGCGCAGCTCTTCCAAGTCGGCCAGCGCGGTGTCCAGGATGCTGGTCTGCACCGCTTTGCTCTCCAGCGGATCACCCGTCATCGGCTGCGAGCCAAACAGCGCCGCCATCGCCGCGACGGGCGAGTCTTCCGGCGCCACCGTCACGCCTGCCGCCGGATACGAGATGTGCTTATCCCCCGACGCGCCATTCTGCTTGGCCATCGCGCCCAGGTACACGTGGCGAAACGGCGCCGCCGAACCAGCGGTGCGAGCCAGGAAGCGATCGATCGACTCGCCGCCGCCGCCGTCAACTGCCGTCAGAAGCTTCTTCGCCCCACCGGGGTGACTGCCGCTATCCGTCGGCCCCATCGACAGACCGTTTAGAAACACGCAGTCGTCTTTGAACGACGACAGCGCCGCAAGCTGATCGTTTAGGGCAAAGCCGCGCTCGGGCCCGGACAAGTGCCACAGGCTTGGCATACCGCCGGCTGTCGGCCCAGCCACCCCGTCGGGGAAGTAGTAAACAATCAACCGCCGCGCCACAGCAGGATCCGCCTTGGCCACCTGCGTTCCCAGACGTCCGCGGCCCAGCCAAGCCCCACCCGCTGCCGTGGCTAGTAGTCCAGTCAGGATCTGTCGTCGACTGAGGCTCATGGTCTTTGTCCCTGTCTGCGTTCCGATTCGCTCTAGCGCCGGTACAAGAACTCGGGCTGCAGCGACAGTGCGACCCACAGCTCTGCGATGCGATCACCTTGTTCGTTAAAACGAACGCGCAACCGCGATAGCAGACACAGGTCTGCTGCAACGTCCTCGTGTATACCGCGGGCGAAGCGCAGGGTCTGCCGCACAAAGCAGGCCCGCGCGCTGTCGGCCTGCGACAGGCGCTGCCCAAGCTCGACCAAGCCGCGATACGGCGCGCTGTGCCCGCTGCCCAGGCCTTCCAAGTCGTTCAAGTCCCCGCTGTCGTCAATGGGCATGCCACGCTCGGTATCGCGAGGCTGGCCGATGGCATCGAAGCGCTCGAAGCCAAAGCCCACGCCATCGATGTACTGATGGCAGCCCTTGCAGAACGGGTTCTGCGTGTGCTGACGAAATCGCTCGCGCGTCGTCGCTGTGGCGTCGACCGTTGGAATGCTGCCAGCGTTGGGTGGCGGCGTCGGCAGCTCTTGACACAAAAGGGTTCGCCGGACCAGCAGGCCGCGCCGAATCGGCGACGTCTGATCCGAGTGGGCATAGCTTGAAAGCACGCTGCCATGTCCCAGAAGCCCGCGGCGCTGATCCGACCCATACGCCCGTCGCGAAAGCGAGCTGCCCGTCACACCCGCAAGGCCGTACAGCTTGCCCAGAGACTCGTTGAGAAAGCTGTAATCGGCCGTAAACAGCTCACCCAACCTGCCGCTGCCGTCAAAGACGACGTGGCTCACGAAGCGCCGCGTCTCTTCGGCGAGATCCTGACGCAAGGCAGGCGTCCAGGCGGGGAACTGATCCAAGCGTTTGTCAGCGGTGAACACGCGCTCAACGCCCAGCCACTGCAGCGCAAACTCGCCCATTGGTTCGCGGGCCCGCGCGTCGCCCAGCAAGCGCCGCGCTTGTTTTTCGATGCCGGCGCTCGCCGCTAGCTCGCCACGCTCGGCAGCCGCGAACAGCTCAGCGTCGGGCATCGTGCCCCAATACAGATACGAAAGCGCGCTTGCCACTTCGTACGCAGTTAAGCGATAGCGCCCGTCGGGCTGCGCCTCGCCTAGCTCGCTGCGATACAGGAAGTGAGGCGACTGCAACAGCGCGACGATGACCTGCGTGATGCCCTGCTCAAAGCGTGCAGCTGATGCCGCCAGCGCTTGATAGCGGGCAAGCTCAGACGGGAAAAGTGGCCGGCGAAACGCGCGCAGACCAAAGCTGCGCACAAACTGTTCCGTGCATGCCGCGCGGTTTCCGCCCGATCCATCACAGGGCACAAGCGGCGCCACATCCGCGGCCACCGCCGTCGCGATCGTCATGGCGGCGCGGCGGTATTCTTCGGCGTGGACGGGGCTGACCACGCGCGCCTCGGTGTGATCATCAAATGGGAAGCCATCCGGCCGCGCATCCGGGGGCAAGCTGGCCGCCACATCCACCGTCGGGGGCAGAGGTGCCGTTGGCTTGCAGCTCACGCTGAGCAGCGAATTCTGTCCACCGAAACCATCCGGCACGCGGTTTGGATTTTCTGGGTCAGGGATCCAGTCCTTTTCGTCGACAACAAACTTGTATTGATAGCTGCCGACAGGCAGCGCGCGGCGCAGTCGAAACGCGCCGGTTGCCGAGTCAAACGCCAGCGGCCAGCCACCGGCTGCGATCGTGCCCGGCCAGCCGTTCATGCTGCCGGCCAGGTGAACCGTCTTGGGCATTCCCGTCGTCGGTTTGAAGCGAAACTCCGGCACAGGACAGCGACTGTTGTCCCAGCCAAACAGCGAGTTGACGGTGCTGCGGTACTCGCGCCGCGACAGCAGCCGCAAGCGACGAGGTCCCGCCCCATTTTCGTCGCAGACTGGCTGCACCTTCGGGAAGCCGGCCAAGATGAAGCGCGCGATGTCACGGGCGCAAGCGCCGCGGCACTGCTCGGGACGGCCGACCGGCATGCGCTGATCGATGATCGATGTCAGCTCGGCCTCGCCGCGCGAAAAGCCGGCCAAGATCGGCCCGGATCCGCCCTGCCCTTGGTGGCCGTGGCAGACCGCGCAAAGCTCGCCGTATAGCGCCGCGCCGCGCGCCAGCGTGTTGGCCTCGGCCGGGTCTTTGGGCTCGCTGCCATCACTGGCCCCAGGACTCGCGCAGCCAACCCAGCCCAGCACCGCCGACAGCACCACGCCCGCAAGGCTCTGCATCCACATCCACCGCGTCTGCGACTGCTGCCGTTCGGCTGCTGCCTCGCGCTTCGTTCGGTGCCGTCTCATGGCTGCGCATCGAAGCACAGGCCGATCGAACCAGACAACGAAAAATCCGGCCGGCTCTGGCACAAGCGAGCCCAGCCACCGCGGGGCTGTACGTCCGCCCCGCCTTTTGAGTACCGTGGCTGCGCCGTGTCTGACTTCGGCGTGTACATCCACTTTCCGTACTGCGTGCAGCGCTGCCCATACTGCGACTTCGCCATCGCCGTGCGCCGCACCATTCGCCACGATCGTTACCAACTGGCCGTCGAGAACGAGCTTGCGCACAAGGCGCCTGCGTTTGCCGCTAGGCGGGCTGTCTCGGTCTATTTCGGCGGCGGTACTCCGTCGCTGTGGCGGCCGGACTGCATCGCCCACGTGCTGCAGGCGACCCTGGTCCGGTTTCCGCCGCCCGCGGGGGTCGAGCCGGAAGTGACGGTCGAGTGTGACCCGGCCGAGCTAAGCCCGCTGCGCTCGGGAAGCGCCGCCCAGGCACGCTTGCAGGCGCTGCGCCAAGCTGGCGTCAATCGACTGTCTTTGGGCGCGCAGTCGTTTTCCCTCCGCCACTTGCAGGCGCTCGGCCGACGACACAGCCCAGAAGATATCTACGCCGCGGTGCTGGCCGCGCGACAAGCGGGCTTTCGCAATCTGTCAATCGACCTGATGGTTGGTCTGCTTGATCAATCAGTTTCTGAGCTAGATGCCGATCTTCACGCGCTGCTCTCAACCAAGCCCGAGCACGTCTCGCTGTACCTATTGACCGTCGAGCCGCGTACGCCGCTTTCTTCCGCCATTCGCCGTGGCGCCGCCCCACAGGTCGACCCCGAGGTGCAAGCCGACGCTTACGAGCGCGTGCGGCAGCGTCTGACCGAGGCAGGCTTTGTTCACTACGAGATCTCGAACTTTGCCCGCCGCGATGCCACGCGTGATCTGCGCGCCCGCCACAATCGGCTGTACTGGACTGGCGGCGAGTACCTGGGCCTCGGCGTCGGGGCGCACTCATTCCGTCGCAGTCCGGCCCGCCGCGACGAACACCCGGCCGGCCATGGTCAGCGCTTCGCCAATGCGCGCGGCATCGACGCGTACCTGGCGCTGTGGGCCGCTGGTGCATCTGCAAGCATGGATATGGCGAACGATGTGGCGAACGACACAGCCAGGGACAAGCCCGCCACAGCCGACGTCGCAAAGGCCACGGCACGGGTGTCTCTGCCGCTTATAAGTTCACGATCCGCAGAGTCAGGCGCGCTGTCGGTCGAGCGAGCGACCAACGATCTGGCCTTCCCCGGTCTGTCGCTGTTTGAAGATCGCGACGGCGAGGCCCTGTGCCGCGAGGCCATGTGGCTCTCGCTGCGTCGCGTCGAAGGCGTCGCGCCCAGCGAGTTTCAGGCCGAGTACGGCGTCGATCCCTGCCAAGCCTTCGCTGACATCATCGCTGAGCAGCGTCAGCAGGGGCTTCTGGCCGCGGACCTGCCGCTGCGCTTGACCCCCGCTGGCTTGCTGCTCGCAGACGAAGTAGGCGCTGCCTTTTTGTAGTCACGCGCTTCCCCCGGCCGTGCGTCGGCCCGCGAGGCCTCGCCGCGAGCGCAGCACACTAGGAAGTCGGTGGGGCATCGCTGGGCTTGCCCGAAGCCTCGACGAGATCGCGGCTCGGGCTCGACGGTGCGGGGGCTGCCGCTGCGTCTTTGCCACTTTCGCCCCCCAGCCCGCGCAGCGTGGCCACGATCGAGTCGCGCGTGGCCTCGGCCCCAAAGCCCCACAGAAGCAGCGTCAGATAGTCGGTAAATGGGTCCGCACCAAACGTGAACTTCTTGCCATAGACCTCGTTCAGACCCGTCCCCGCCAGTACCACCAACAGCATCCCGTAACTGGCGTACAGGAAGAACTGCAGTCGCTGCGCTGCGCGCTTGGGTGCCTCGCGCGACGACACCAGGCCATATACGGCGGGAACCGGCTCGATGGGCGACGCACCCGGCTCGCCTGCGACCGCGGCCTTGTGCAGGATGCCGGGGGACGTGGCGGGCACATCGTCAGGTCCCTCACCGGCTGTGGCGGCTAGCTCGGCTTGCAGCGCTGCGATCGCGGCGTCGGCATCCTTACAGACCTGGGCAAGCGCATCCAAAGCGGGCGGCTTGCCGTCGGTGCGGCTGCGCAGATCGGCGAGTGTATCCGACCAGCGCGGCGCCGTTCCCGGCTGCTTGATCTGCTGTTCCAAGGCGGCCAGTCGGCTGCTGGCGCGGCCGTGCGCAGACAGAAGCTCCACCACCTGCTGCGCAGCCTGGGCCAAGGCCTGTGGGTTCGCTTGGCTCGGTGCTCCCACGAACAGCTCATCGACCTGGCCGAGCAGGCTCTTGCGCACGACGCTGCCGACGGGGGCGGACTCTTGAATGCGCTCGTGCAGGCGAGCCAAGTACGAGAGCTGCCTGGCCCACTCGGTGCGCGCCGAGCTGAAGCGGCGAAACAGCTCGTCCGCCTGCGCAAGCTGACCGCGCGCCGTTTCCACCTGCTCGGCCTGCAGCGACAGCTCGACCTGCAGCAAAAGGACATCGAGCTGCGCGCGAAATGGATGCGCCGGCAGCGAGCGCTTGCCATCGGACAGACCAGTGATTCCTTTTTCTTCGCTGGGGTTCATTCCCGAACGATTCCGATTTTCATCATCAGCCGCAGTGAAAAAGGAATCCCGCAGCAAAGGGTCCTGCTGCAGGTACGAGCGCAGAAAGCCCAGCCGCATCAGCAGAAGGTCGCGCGGCCTCCCGTGCGCTCGATACATCGAAAGTCCGACGCCCACTAAGATCCCAGCTAGCAGGACCAAAAGCGGCAGCCAGGGACGATGGCGAATCTGGATCTTGATCGGAGCCTTCAGCGCGCCATCGGCATGCACGAACACCAACGTGCCGCTGTATTCCCCGGCTGGCAGGCTGCCCAGGTCGATATGCAGCGGATATTCCCAAAGCAGGCTGCCCGTACCCTGGCTGGCGTCCGATCGCGTAAGCCGCATCGCGGGCAAAGACAGCGCCTGCGGCTGCTTGTCGATCACCAGATCACTCGGCTCGACTGCGACGGCAGTCACGTCGGGCGACGTCCGAACGCGCAGTGTGCGCTGGATCTTGCCTCCGCTCTCGGCTCGAATCAGAAGCTCGCTCGGCTCTAGCTCAACGCGAGCGGCGTGTGCAGACAGCGCATGGAACAGAAACAACAACCCGGCAAGGCAGAAACCATGGACGCGCACGCAGACTCCTTTTTTATCGGGTTGCGCGCCGGTCTTGGGCTCTGGATCTGGAGCGAAACGGAGACCACGCGACGCAACACCCCGCGGTGGGATCGTATCACGCCAGTCTTCCTGCGAGCCGCCTGCAGCCGAAGGCGGACTCACAATTTCTTGCGGTCGCTGGCGGGCTGCTACGGCAGCGTCACGGTGACGCGCAGGTCCTTCGCCCCGCTCGCCGGCAGCTTGATCCACAGCAGGCTGCGTTCCGTTTGCAGCGCGTACCCAGACACCTGACTGCGCAGCTCAGCTCGGCTGGTCGCCGCCAGCAGCGCCTGCCCGTTTGCCGACACCGCGCTGGGCTTGCCGTCGAGCCGCACCAGCAAGTACAGCGGGCGCGGGGCACGACTCAGCGTGATTTCGATGTGCTTGCCACTGTGCTGCGCCGTGATCTGCGTGGGCTGTTCGTCGTGGTCGGTCAGAGCGAACTCCGTCTGCTGCGGGCCGGGGAACAGCAGCACGCTCAGCCGGTCTGCGCTGTCGACATCGCCCAGGTCCGTGCTGTTGTCGCGGACTTCCAGCGGCACGATCGCGCCTTCGCGCAGAAACAGCGGCAGCCGCTGTGTGCTGCGCGCTTCATAGTCTTTCACCGTCGAGCCGCCGGCATACACGCTTGACAGCGCGAAGAAGTCAGCCCAGCGCGACCCCGCCGGCAGCGTGACGTCGCGCACCCCTGCAGCGTCGAGGATGGGTGCCACCAGCAGCGCCTCGCCGACCAGAAAGCGGAAGTCGCCGGCCCAGCTTTTTGCATCGCCCTGCGGAAATAGGATGGCTTGCCCGCGCGGCTGTGCGGCATTCGACAGGCTGTAAAAGAACGGCACAAGCTGCTCGTGCAGCTTGGCAAAGAAGCGATACGCGCCCACGGTCTCGTCGACGCGCGTCGGCGCCGGCACCGTCCATGGAGCCAGATTGGCGCGGCCGTGAAGCTGCATAAACGGCGTCAAGGCAGCGACTGCGGTCCAGCGCAGAAACGCATCGGGGTCGAACGGAATCTGCGGTCCGGTCGGCATGACATCATCGACATCCAGATAGCCGCCGACGTCCGATCCCAGCACTGCATAGCCGGCCTGCGCCGACACAAACAGGTGCTGCAGCGCGTCGGCCAGCCCGATGAAGTCGCGTCGGTTGTCACCCATCCAGGCAACCGGCGCGTGTTCCTTCTTGGCAAAGAAGCGGCCGGCAAACTGATACGACGCGTCATACGCGCGAACCATCGTCACGAACTCCGGCCCGCGCCGCTTGACGCCATAGGCCAGAAAGTCGCGGTAGTACTCTTCGGAATACGCCTGCAGCGGCAGGTCACCGACGGCAGTGCGCACCGGGCTCATCGGGTCCTCGGTGATGTAGCTCTCGCCGAAGTCTAGCTTCCAGCCGTCGATGCCCTGGTCGAGCACAGAGTCCTGCAAGCGGTGCCAGAACGCGCGAGCCGCCGGGTTGAAAAAGTCGATCGCCGCGCCCTGCCCTTTCCACCAGACAAAGGTGTCGCCGTCGTTGACGAACAGGCCGCAGTCCTTGGCCGTCTGAAAGTGCGGCGACGGCCCGGCATAGCGATCCCCGCCCGGCTCTAGATCAAACGACGAGGCATTGATGATCGGCGTGATCCACAGGACGACACGCACGCCGCGCGCGTGCAGATCGGACACCAGCTTGCCAAAGCCGGGATAGCGGCTGGGGCTCGGCGCAAACGTGTTGTAGTTCGTCTCCCACGGGCTATCGAGCACCACCGCACCGACGGGAATATCGCGTGAGCGAAAGCCCTCGACAAAGGCATAGGTGTCCTGCGTGTCCGAGATGTCCTTTGAGATCCACGGCAGAAACGCCCAGCGCGGCGTGTGCAAGGGCGGCGTCGCAAGCGGCGCCTCCTGCGCGCTGCACGGCCCATCGGGAAGCACACCGCCCGACTCTGGCGCGGCGCAGGCCGCAAGCCCCCACAGCGAAAACAGCGACGACAGAGTCTTTCCGCAGCGGGCCCGACGACCCGCCCCACGAAGCAGCGACACACGCATCGACATGGCGCGCAGTATCGCCACGCGCAGGCACGCAGACAAGCTCGGCTGCGAGGGTGCTGCAGGGATCAGCCGCTGATCAAATCGCTCCAAAATAAATAAACATAATTATTATTACATAATTCCAATGCGCGTTTATTATAAATAATAAATCATGTATTGTTCAACATTTAATGCCAATGTTTCCAACAAGCTTGGTTCATGCAGCGCCTTGTGCGGCATTGCTGGATCGTTTTATGTACGCGTTTCCAGGCGAGCGACCAGGGCTTCGACGATGGCCAGCCAAGCCGCATCGCGATCGCTGTGCTGCGTGATCGGGCGGCCGTCGTCGGGCAGGCTCTTGATGCCGCGCACCGCCGAGTCGCCGACGCTGCAGGCGCGCAAGAGCACCGGCACCACCAAGCACTCACCGCGCGCCCGTCGAGCCAGGGCGGGCTCTAGCTCGCGCTCGACGCGACCGGGCTGCGAAAAATAGTCGGCGCTAAGCAGCGGCACTACCAGCCGCGCTTCCTGCAGGCGGTCGCGCGTCTCGGCGTCTTCGTCCTGACCTGGCCGCAGCAGCGCACGACCGTGAACACGCACCTTGCCCCGACGCTCGGCCAGCACCAAGTGCGACCGAAGCTGATCAAAGAATGTGCTGTCTGCCTCGGCATAGCTGACAAACAAGAGCGGCGCCGGATCGATCAGGTCCTGCCAGATCTGCAGCATTGGGAAGCCACGCAGGGATGGCCGCTGCACATCGGGCAGATCGACGCCATCCAAGAGCGCCTTGGCCGATAGAAGCTTTACATCGTCGGCAAACTCGACCTGCACCAGCGGCTGCGGCGACGGCTCGATCTTGCGCAGCAGGCGATAGGGCACCGGCCGCAGCGCACCCGGCACCGGCACCTGCTCTTCCACGGCAAGCTGCTCATAGCTGCGGTGGATGCGCTCGAAGTGCTCGCGAATGATGGCCAAAAGCTCGCGCCGCACGTCGCTGCGCGGGCCCATGACGCGCACCGCGATCGTCCGCGCCTGCATGTTCGCCTGCACCAGTGCGCGACAGCCGGCGCGCTTAAGCACGACGCCACGGCGCCAGGTGTTTTGCGGCTCGCGATGGATATAGGTCTCGACGATGAAGCGCGGCAGCAGGCCCTCTGGCAGCGCCGATGTGTAGTGGTACTGGAAGCTCAGCGCCTGCCCCTCGGGAAAGTTGGCGTCCAGATCCGGTGACTCGATCGACAGCAGATCCGGGATCAGGTAGCGACCGCCGCGCTCGTCGAGCGGCAGGCACAAAAGAAACTTGCGCATCAGCGCCAACAGAAACGGATGCAGCGCGCTGGGATAGCTCGCCGCGTCGTCGCCATCCAACACCTGCGCAAAGCTGGCCAGCGTGAGCTCGCCGCGCTGCGCTTGCACCGCCGGAGCATTCAACACCTTGTAGATCGCGTGCGTCACCCACAGCGGGTTCAGCACGCCGCAGCCGGCCAGCGCTGGATCCGTGCGATACGACAGCATGATCCCCAGCACGTGCAGGTACTCGGCCAGCGCCTGCTGATCGTCGAGCGCGCCAACGCCGCGCTCGGCCGCGAAGCGACAGAAGTCGACGAACGACAGCCAGCTCCTCTTTTCCATAGGAAGCTCGTCTTTGACGCGCCGCCAGGCCGCCGGCCACTGCGCCGCAAGGCCCGGCAGACGCTGCGCCGCATCCAGAATCTCGTCGTACAGCATGGCGATGCCGTCGTTCGTAGCGCTATCGGTCTCGATGAACACCAGGTCGCTGCCATAGGCGCGGCGCAGATCCTGGCGGCTGACCTCAAAGCGACACTCGCCCCAGCGATGCAGCAGCACGATCACAGGCGCATCGCCAGCAAACGAGCGCACCAAGGACAGCCAGTAGTGCGCGTCGCGCTCAGCCTGGCCATCGCGCCCCGACAGCAGCACCAGGTACACCGCCCGCTCGGTCATAAAAAAGCGATGTGT
>CAZKOY010000005.1:0-71773 GCA_964554495.1 uncultured Myxococcales bacterium | reverse complement strand
GCCCCGACAGCAGCACCAGGTACACCGCCCGCTCGGTCATAAAAAAGCGATGTGTTCCGTGCAGGATCTCTTGCCCGCCAAAGTCCCAGACCCGCGCCGTCAGGCGCTGCTCAGGCGGCCCAAGGCCCCAAAATGTAATCTGCACACCGGGTGTCTTGTGAAACTCCTTAAACTCCCCGGTTGTGAGCTTATGCACCAATGATGTCTTCCCCACACCACCGCGACCAACTAACATTAACTTAAATTCATTGAGGGATTGTTCTGCTGCCCGATGCACTCGAAAGTAATAATCGAGAATTGTCTTTGCGTTTCTGCTTCTAAGCAATTCTCCCGGTATCCCAAGTTTCGAACCGTCACCCAATTCCAATAACTGAAGTTCGTTCAATTGGCACAATTCCACGGGAAGTGCGCGAATATCGCAACCAATGAAGACCAATCTAGTCATATGAGAAAATTCGCCCAACCAATGCGGCACGTCCCCTGCAAGACCGGATAGGGTTAGCGTCAACAGTCGTTGCCAGTATCGAATCTGGTAAGGGATATCAAGATCGCACCTAAAAATATATGCATCAATAACCGAATCAAGTTTCATGATATCATAAACAGAACAGGCCCGTAGGCATCCAGCGTCTATAGAAATTTGCCGCATGCGCTTCGATACATTAAATCCAGGCGGAAATTTATCAATATAAGTCCCATGCATAAAAAGCTGACCTATCAATCTAAAATCGCTAAACCATTCTGGCAATTCTCGAATCGGACAATGGGAAATATCAAGATTCAGTAAACCTCGCAACCCAAACATGCTCTCTGGAAGCTCTGGCATCTCAAGCCCAGACAGATCGAGCTGCACGCTCCGCCGCCTTCGACACTCCTCAATCCGCTCTTCAGCCATGGCAAACGCCCGCCGCTGTTTCTCTGTCCACGATGTCATGTCCGGCATGCGAC
Source organism: uncultured Myxococcales bacterium (assembly GCA_964554495.1). Taxonomy (GTDB): domain Bacteria; phylum Myxococcota_A; class Polyangia; order Palsa-1104; family JAEUJZ01; genus JAEUJZ01. The sequence continues at coordinate 70,825 of CAZKOY010000005.1, read as the reverse complement.
ACAGCCTCTCGGGGAAGGCGTGGCTGCGTCAAGGGGGCTGGCGGGTCGAGATGCTGCGGGAGGATGGGCTGGTAGGGGGATGGGCTAGGCGGCGCGGGCGGTGGCGGGTGTGGTCATGGACTGCACAAGCTCGATCAGCTTGGCGGGGTTGCAGCGGCGCAGCAGGATGTGGCGGGTGCCCTGCTCGCTGGCCAGGCGGCGGGCGGTGATGACGGCGTTGTGGCTGTTGACATCTGTGACGATGAACAGCAGATCGACGCGCTGGATCAGGCTGGTCAGGCCCTGGGCGCGACGGCCCACCATGTCGCCCGCGTGAAATTCCAGGTCAAAGCCAGCGGCGGCAGCAGCGCGGACGAACAGGCCTTCGGATCGATGCAGCCCGCCGATCAAGCCGACGCGCAGACGAGGTCGGGGGGGAAAAGACAGCGCACGAGGGGAAGGCGATGACGTGGCCATGGGGGCTCCAAGCGGCGACTGGCGCCAGCGTCCGTGATTTGTTTCAGCAGACACTTGTTCAATATAACGGACGCCGTTCAATCGCAAGGCAGTGAGCAGGCAAAAACCAACGAGTCGGCAGGCGCAGCGACGCGGGGCCGCGATGTTTCGCGTCTAGGCGGGCGCTGCGGCATCTGGCAGACTCGGGCCATGACACGCAGAAAGTCGTCTGTTCCCGTCGCCAACCGACGCAGCGCGGAAAAAAAGCGCGCCTCGCGCGCCGCCTCGCCGGCCCATCGCCCAGCGACCCGCCGACCCCGCGCGTCCGCAGCCGCCAAGGACATGCCGAGCCACGCAGACGCCGGCAGCGGCGAGGCCAGCGATGACAAGAAGCCCACTGCAGGCAGCCCGGATGTCGGGGTCAACCTGCGGCTCTTGCGGCAGGATCGCGGCCTGACGCTGCAGGATCTGGCCGAGCGCAGCGGCGTCAGCAAGGCGATGCTGAACCAGATCGAGGCGGGCAAAAGCTCGCCCAGCATTGCCCTGGCCTGGAAGATCGCGAACGGCCTGAGCGTGCCGTTCGGCGCGCTGTTGGGCGAGGCCATGCCCGGCGACTTTCTGGTGCATCCGCGCGCTCAGGTGCAGGTGCTGTATTCCGAGGATCGTCGCCTGTGTACGCGGGCGCTGTTCCCCCCCGGCGACGCTCGCGCGGCAGAGCTATACGAGCTTGCGCTAGAGCCAGGTGCCGTCGAAAACGCGCAGAGCCACCTGCCCGGCACGCGCGAGCAGATCTATGTCACGGCAGGTCAGCTAACGGTTGAGACAGCCGAGAATCGGGCCGAGCTTGCGGCGGGCGATGTCTTGTTTTTCTGCGCCGACCGGCCGCATCGCTATCACAACCCCGGACGCGGCACGGCGCGCTTCGTCTTGGTCATGCTGTATCCGACGTCGCGGCGCCGACCGTCTTAAGAAACAGACGGTGGCTGTTTCAGCAAACTGTGGCTGTTTCAGCAGACGGCGGCTGTTTCAGCAGACGACGTCTGGTCGACGCCTATGCGATGGATGACTGGCGCGGGATCGAGCAGAGCGGGATCTACCAGACGGCGCAGCGGTTCTTCTGCACCATCTTGTCGGTGGGCTGGCACTTAAAGGCCGCCGCAAACTCCGGCAGGTTGCCCAGCGTGCCGTTGACGCGGAACTCGGGAGGCGAGTGCGGATCGAGGGTAGCCAGCAGGCGCGCGAACTCGGGCCGCCGCTTGTCACACCACGACTGCGCCGCGTTGAGGAAGAAGATCTGGTCCTCGGTGAACGCACTGCCAGGGGGCAGCTTTTCCGGCTTGGCTTTGTTGGCGAGCTTAAGCGCGTGATAGGCCAGCTTCAGCCCACCGAGATCCGCGATGTTCTCGCCAAGCGTGAGCTTGCCGTCGAGATGAACATTCTCGCCGGGGATCGGCGTGTAGCCGTTGTACTGCTCGACCAAGCAAGCGGCGCGGCGATCGAACTCGGTCCCGACCTTTTCCGTCCACCACTCTTTCATGTTGCCCTGCGCGTCGAAGCGGCGACCTTCGTCGTCGAAGCCGTGCGTGACTTCATGACCCATGACCATGCCGATGCCGCCATAGTTCGCGGCGCGCACAGCCCCACGCTGGAACATCGGCGGCTGCAAGATACCGGCCGGAAAGACGATCTCGTTGAGCAGCGGCTCGTAATAGGCGTTGACCGTCTGCGCCGTCATCAGCCACTCGCTGCGATCGAGCGGCTTGCCGATCTTGGCAAGATCGCGGCGATGCTCGAAGGTGTCGGCCGCGATGGCGTTCTTCAAATATGAGTCGGCGGTGATGGTAAGCGCGCTGTAGTCACGCGCCTTGTCGGGGTACCCGATCTTGTTGGTGATGGCTTTGAGCTTGGCCAAGGCCGCTTGCCGCGTCGCATCATCCATCCAGTTCAAGCTGTCGATGGACTGCTTCATGGCGGTCTCGATGTTGCTGATCAGCTCAAGCGCTTGCGCTTTGCCATCGGCGCCGAAGGTCTTCTGTACAAAGGCGGTTCCCAGCGACTCGCCAAGCGCCGCATCCGTGGCGCCGATGCAGCGCTTCCAGCGCGGCAGGATCTGCGCCGTGCCGGTCAGGCGCTGCGAATAAAAGCGGAAGTTCTCGTCGACAAATGCCTTGCTTAGGCGACCCGCGACACTGTGAACCAAGTGCCAGCGCAGATAGCTCTTAAGGTTTTCAATCGGCTGCTCGGCGAGCACTTTGTTGAGCCCTTCCAAGAAGCCGGGGACCATGACGTTGATCTCGCGCAAGCCGCCAAAGCCTGTGTGCGTAAGGTAGGCCTGCCACGGAAAACGCGGCGCCAGCTTCTGCGTGCCTTCAAGCTCGATCCGGTGATAGAGCTTGCGCGGATCGCGGCGCTCGATACGCGACATCGACGCAGTAGCCAACAGCTTTTCTACGTTGTACGTGGTCTGCGCTTGCGCTTTGGCTTGGGCCGCAGGCAGTCCAGCCAGCGTCAGCATGCGCTCGATATGCGCCAGATACTCTTTCTGCGTCTCGACGGACTTGGCATCGGTCTTCAGGTAATAGTCGCGATCGGGCAAGCCCAGGCCCGATTGATCCAGACCGGCGATGACGCGCGTCGCATCCTTGAAGTCCTGCGTCGACGAAAAACCAAAGAACGGATGGCCGAAGCCCAGGTGCTGGCGCGCCGTTTCGCGCGCGACGTCATCGAGTGTCTTGATTCCATCGATGGGCTTTAGCTGCTCGGCTAGCTCGGCTTGCGCGGTCTGCTCGATGCGCGACTCGTTCATGCACGCGGAATAGAAATCGCTCAGCTTCTTTGCATCCGCGGCGGGCAGGCCGCTGTCGGCTGTCGGCTTTTCTAGAAGCTCGCGCAGAGTGTTTTGATTGCGCTCGTTGATCTCGGAAAAACCGCGGCTCCACGACGGGCGATCGGCGGGGATCTCAGTCTTGCTGAGCCAGCCGCCACAGGCATAGCGGAAGAAGTCGTCACACGGCTTCACATTGCGATCGAGGATCGAGGGATCAATGCCCAAGTTGACAGCCGCGCCAGGCTTGGCCTTGACGGCAGTCGGCTTGCCGGGGAGCGCTTCGGCCAATGGCGCAGGTGGCACCAATGCACCGACCAATATGCCCACACCAAGGGCGGTCGGCGCGGTCACAAAGATCCAGCGCCGCTGTGGTCCATTCCGTCGGTGAGCTTGACCATTTGCATCGTCATTGGAGGGATGATCAACGGGCTGAGTTCTCGGATGTGTGCTGAGCATGGCGGCCTTATATCACGGCGACCGATTTGAACAGCATGAGCTCGCGGACCAGCCTGCTGGACCCTGTTTGCATGCTGTCCCGCTCGGCTGTGGGGCTGGCTTTGCCTCGACGCAGTCAGCACCGCGGACGACGGAGTGTGCGTGATATGATGGCGACGGAGACTTCTCTTTGCCGCCCCTGCCCCGCTTCCATATCGATGGCATCCGACACGAGATCAGCGAGGCCAAGCCTTGGGCCGGTGCCGCGTGGTTGGAAGATAGCTGGGCTGCCCCAGAAGCCTTTCAGCAAGCGCTGATCGACTATCACGCGGCGCTCTATGCACCGCACGCCAAGAGCGGCACGGCGGGCCTCGACTTCTATCACGACGCGGTGCTGCGCTTTGCCATGACCGAGCGCATCGCACTGCGCTGGCTGGTGCGGCTCAGCGACGGTCAGCAGATCGTGCGCAGCTTGAGCTACGCCGAGCTTCATGAGCGCGCGTCCGTGTTGGCCACGCAGCTTCGCGAGCGCGGACACAAGCCGGGCGATGTGCTGTGCATTCTCTTGCCGCCGTCGGACTGGCTGCTGGTCGGGCTGTTCGCGGCACTGCGCATCGGTGCCACCGTCAGCCTGGTTCCACCGCGCGGACAGCAGTATGTGGCACGCCGCATCCAAGCGCTGAAGCCGGCCTGCATCCTGACCGAGCGGCTGTACAGCCCGTTGTGTCCAGCGACCGCGCCTGCGCCTTTTCTAGTCGGAGCGAAAGAAGAAGAAGCGCTGCGGCGCAGCTTGCCCGACGATCGCAGCCACACGTATGCGCCGGCCGCGGCAGCGTTCTTGGTGCCGTCGCCGCTGCGTGACCCACCATCGCAGCCCGTGCCCTTGTCCGCGCAGGCGGCGTACACGCGAGCGCTGCACGATGCCTTGCTGGTGTTCGGTCTGCGTCCTGGCGATGGTTTGTGCGCGCCGCTGCCCGATTTCGATCCGGCGCAGTACGCTCCGGCGCTGATCTTGTCGGTGCTACTGGCCGGTGCCACCTGGGTCGTTTGCGATGCGGCGGTCCTGGCCAAAGACCCGTCTCTGCTGCCGCGCCTGGGAGTGAACTGCCTGGGGGTAAGCCGCGGGCTGCGCGATGGGCTGCGCAAGCTCAGCACCGCAGCGTGCGCGCCGCTTTCGCGCTTGCATCGCTGGTTTCGCAGCGCACTCGATCCGCTAGATGTCGCAGCCTGGCGCGATCTGGACCAGCGCTGCGGGCTTGCGCAGGTGCCGCGCCTGCAGCTTGTCTACGAGGCCGCGCAGGGCGGTGTGCTGCTGGTTTCGTCGCACTACAAAGGCGATGCCTCGCTGTTTCTGTGGCCAGCGGCAGGCTGTGCCTGGAAGCTTGCGCCCGTCGATGTCCTTGGAAGCACGCAGGCTGCTCCAGGGCAAAGTGGGCTATTCCTGCCCGCCGGAATGAAGAAAGACCATGCCTTTGTAATCCTTGCCAAAGCCAGTCCTTCCGTCGGGGATGGCTACCTTTTGGCCGGCTTTGTCAGCCCGCGCCGCAGTGGCCAGGTCTATCCACTGGCCGAGGTCTCGCAGGCGATTGCGGCGCTGCCCGGCGTGGTGGGCGTATCAGGCCTGGCGGTTCCCGAAAGCGCTGAGCCGCTGCGCTGGTCCTTCGTTGTGTTGATCTTCCTAGGCGGCTCACCGCAAGAGCCCGGCCTGCGATCGCAGATCGAGCAGCAGATTACGTTTGCCATGGGCAGCGAATACCAGCCCGATCACGTCGAGATCTTTCCGCTGTTTCCCAGGCGCCTGGGTCCGCCTGACATGCCGTTTCTTCAGCGTCCCGTTGATCAGGCGTGGTGCCGCAGTAGCTATGTCACGGGGGCGCTGCAGAAACGGTCGCAGCGTCGCAGCGTGCAGCTTCTGACGGCACTGCGTGAGTCTGTGCTGCGCCTGCCCAATGCTCCGGTGGCTGCTGCCGATGCTGCTGCCAGCCCCAAACAATAGAGCCACCTCTTTGCCCCTCGGGAGTTCCACATGGGTGTCTTGGTGACGATGAACGCGATGGCGATGTGTAGCTTCGGCGTCGCCCCTTGTTCGCTGATCGTCCTGCCTGCGAATCGCGTGCTGGTCGACATGCCGGCCGCCAACATCATGGACAGCAAGCCCATGGTTAATCTGCCGACCTTTGGCATGTGTTCATCGCTGGCCAATCCGACGGTGGCCTCAGCCACGGCAGCCGCGCTGGGTGTGCTGACTCCGATGCCGTGCGTGCCGGCCACCGCCGCGCCGTGGATCCCGACGAAGCCCACGGTGTTGATTGGCAACATGCCCGTCGTCGACAACACAGCGACGGCGATATGCAGCTATGGCGGCTGCATCACGATTACCTATCCCGGCCAAGTCAAGGTGATGGTCTGATGGCGCAAGCTACGAATGAGAACACGGGTGCTCCTCCACCGCTGTCGCCCGACTGGCTGCTGCAGCCGTTGGCTGCGCGCAGTGAAAGCAGCAGCGATCTGGATCTCACGGACAGCCGCTTCACCGCGATGCTGGATCTGGTCACGCGGGGCGACTATGTGACAGCCGGCCGACGAGCCGAGCAGGCGCTGCACGACGGCCTGATGGACGTGCGTGTGTTGGGCTATTACCTGTACGGTTGCTTCGTCGAAAAAGGGCTGGCCGGACTGCCGCTTCTGTATCGCATTCTGGCGCAGACCTTGGGACCCAATATGGCCGCGCTGGGCCCGCGCGAAAAGCGCGAGATTCACGTCGAAAACACGCTGCAGTGGATGTTCGCCGCGATGCTGCGCAACGTCGAACATCACGAGCGCAGCCAGGACGCGACGTGGAAGCAGTGGATGGACAACGCGACACGCCCAGCGATCGACGAAGCACTGGATCTTACAGCGACGCTGGAGCCCTTGATCGCGCAGCACTCTGCCAAGTCGCGAGCCGCGCTGCGCTTTCAGAGCCTCGATGCCTGGGTGCGCGGACTCGAACGGCCGCAGCCTGCTGCGCCCCCAAGTCCCAAGAAAGTCGACACCCAGCCCGCCGGCAGCGACGCAACAGGCGACAAAGGCAAGAGCGGAAAGAAATCCAGCAAGAAGGAAGTGGCCCGCGCTGCCCGCCAGCGCGCGGAAGATGCCAAGCGCTATGGCCTGTCCTTTGACTTTGGAGACGGCAAGGTGGTGGCCTCGCGACCTGCTTCCATCGTGGCTGACAGCGACGACGACAGCGACGATAACGACGACGATGACGGCGACGATGGCGCACAGGCGGATGCATCTTTGGGGCGCCGCGACGAAGGCGACGAAGGCGACGAAGACGACGAACGCGAAAACGATCTCGATTCGCACGAGCACGATGAAGATCGGATCGGTGCGCGTGCCCAACGCGCAGCAGAGGAAGACCCGGACTTTGACTGGGATGACGACCGCAGTACGACGCCTGCGCACGATGACGAGGGCCCATCTTCGTCTGCTCTTGCGCGGCGCCCTGTGGCATTGGATCCCGACGATGACGACGACGATGACGATGGGTCGGCCGCAGAGGTGCGTCCTGCGCGCGGTGTCAACCCACCGCACACAAGTGACGTGGCGCAGTCTCCGCGGGCTGGGCGCGAGGCGCGATCGAATGCAGACCTTCGCGCGACACGCAGCCAAGATGCCGATGCCGTCGAGGGCTCACAGGAATGGCAGAGCCTGCTCTTGCGCCTGCGCAGCTTTGAGAGCCTGCTGGCAAGCGGCGACTACATGAAAGCCGCGGTGCTGGCCCACGACATCCAGCAAGCCATTGCCACCTTTGACCCCGTGCGCTATTTCCCGTCGGTGTTTTCGGGATTCTTGGCTGCGTTCAGCACACACATGCACCCGCTTGAGGCCTGCTTAAAAGAGAGCGGGTCGGTTCAGTTCAAAGTCCTTCAAAAGCTGTTTCAAGTCGCGCCGGACGAGTTCATGCGCCGTCGCTGAGGGCAGGAAACAAGTGCCTGTCTAGCGGGGCTCATGCTCCAGCTCGACGTGGCCGGAACGCGGCGATTTCGCGCGCAGCGCAGCCAGATAGTCGGCGATGTCCGCAGGCAGCGGGCTAACAAAGTCCAGCAAGGCTCCGCTGCGGGGATGGCGCAGCGACAGCCGTGTCGCGTGCAGGCACAGGCGCGGCGGCGGCGGCAAGAGCGATGGAGTCCGCACGCCATGCAGTCGATCCCCAAGGACGGGCGTGCCCAGGTGGCGCGCGTGCAGGCGGATCTGGTGCGTACGTCCGGTGTCCAAACGACACGTCACCAGCGTCACGGTCACCGCTGGAATCTCGGGTAGCGCAGCGTCGGCGACGATGCACTGCTCGATCCGCGCGAAGTGAGTACGCGCTGGGCGGCCCTCAATCGGCAGGCTCACTGTGTGCTCGCTCCACGGCACGGTGCCGAGCAGCAGAGCGAGGTACTCGCGCACAAGATCGTGCGTGCGAAATGTCTCGGCCAGCGCGCGGTTTGCCGACGCGCTGCGGGCATACAGCATCAGACCGCTCGTCCCAAGATCCAAGCGATGCACAACATGGATCGGCTCACCAAGCTGGGCAGCCAGAAGTGCCCGCGCGTTTCCGCGATCGCTCTCGGGAGTGGGGGCGCTGATCAGCGACGCCGGCTTGTCGATCACAACCATGTCGTCGTCGAGATAGACTTGCCGCGGCATCGGCAGCGCCGCATCCTCGCGAGCCCGCGCTTTGTGGCCGACGCCAGACGCGGCGCGCGAAAGCACACCGCCGATATAGGCATCGACCTTTTGGCCAGCGCGCAGTGGTCGCCCCGCCATCTTGACGCGCACGCGGTCGACGAACACTCCACCCAGATCCAAAAGGACGCGCGCCCGCGAACGCGACAGACCCGCGATCTGCGCTGCGAGCACGCGATCCAGACGGTCGCCATCGTGTTCTTGTGGCACGCGGAAGCTGATGCGCGTTGCGGTTGGCTCAGCCATGACGCTCTGTGTCGAACATGGCGGGGTTATCGCTCAGCCCCTCGCCCGCGTAAAGCACCCTGAGTCCACTTCGACGCGTTGCCGCGCCGAAGCACGCTATGGCAACGAAGCCGCCTCGGCACCGCGCAGAGCAGCGAGGGGAACGCTGCCCAGGTTGCTATAGAACTCGATCGTGTTGCGCTCGCTCGCCTGCACCGTGAGATAGCGCGGGAAATAGCCGCTGGCCTGCAGGCCAAAGCGATGAAACGTCGCCATCAAGTTGCTGCCTCGTCGCGTCGGATAGCTGACTAGCAAGGGCTGATCAAAGCGGTTCTGGCTCAGCACGCGCAGCGCACGAAACAGGCGCGAAAGCGAGACGTTAAAGAACGGCGGATCGCAGACGATGAGATCAAACGCTTCATCCAGCCAGGTTGGCCGGTTCAAATCCCAGCGCAGAAATCCCGGCGTGTCTGCGAAGCGCTCATCGATGTCTAGGATGCGCACCGAATGACCGCGACGCGACACCGCGCGACCCAGCATGGGCGCGCACAGGCAGCAGGGGCGCGCGAAGCCGGCAACAAACGCAGCGAGGTGATCAAGCGTCGGTCCGTCGAAGAAGTACTGCTCGTTCTCGTGACGCTCGTCCATGCCTCACATGCTACGCGATGCTGGTCAGCCAGGGATACGCCGCGAGCAGCGACACATCGCGGTGCGCTGGGCGGCGGACGTGCTGCACTTTCTCTATCGGCAGACGCCTTCGTAGTCGACGGAAACCCCAGCGCGGCTGGCCTCGCAGGAGTTGCCGTAGGTCTTGCGATCGCAGCCGCAGACCGGCTTGTACAGCGTGATGCAGGCATCGGGCTTCTTGGTGCAGACGCCCGGTGCGTCAAAGCGCCCGCAGCTTGCCATGGGTTCCCACTTGCAGAACAGCGGTGCAGCACACGTTGGCAGGCCACGCGATCCGCAGGCGTCGCCGACCTTGCCGCCTGGCTTGCCCTTGACCGGCGTGTACGCCTCGGACACAGCAAAGCGCGCGGCGGACGCTGCGCCGCTCAACGTGCCGGCCATCAGCAGACCGACGTCCGATGCAGGAAGCGCTGACGTGAGCTCTTTGATGACGGTGGCGGCGAAGCGCGTCGCGTCGTAATCGAGCTTCGCAACCGGCTTGCCAGCCGCAAACGTGTTCAGCGTTTCCTGACGGTACGGCGGACAAGCTGGACAGGCCACGGGCAGCTCGCGAATTCGCGAATAGATGCCGGTCGGCAGCGTCGGGGTGGGAGTCGGCGTCGGCGGGTTGCTGCGCGCTACCCAGGCTTCATCGACGACCAGCTTGTCAAACGTGCGACCTGCAATCGGCGCAGTCTTTGCGATGCGCCCATGCAGCAAGGCCCGTCCGCTCTGTGCCTGCATCTTCAGCGTGTCGAGCGTCGCGGTATCCAGACCGAGCGCGCTGTAGTCGAACTCCAGAATGCGACACTCGGGTTGAGCTGACCCATCGCTGCATATGGTCGTCGCTTGGTTCACGCGTTTGCTGAAATAGCCACCGCAGAACGGGTATGCGCAGCGACGCATGTCAGCGCGCGTGACGATGAAATACGTCGAGTTGCTGTAGCCAGCCAAGGGCGCCACCGCATCCTCGCCAGAGCTCGACAGCGCCGCGGACTGCTCGGAAAGCGCATCCTCTGCCGTCGGGGCGCAGGCGCCAAGCAGGCCGATCGCCGTGCTCAGACCAAGGAACATGGCCAGGGTTGAGAAGCAGGTCTCTCGTTTCATGACAGTCTCCATTTCGTGAAGGCCAAGCAGACCATTCCGCGTCAGCTAGTGCCGCACTCGCGGCACTACGAGTCGCGGTGAACGGTGCTTGGGGAAAAAGCGGGTAGACAGACCGCGATGTACTCGGCGCCGTCGGCATCCGGTGTGGAATAGCGCACCCACTCGCCCCCGCGCGTCCATACGGCCTGGCCGGCGCGAACCTCGATCACACGCGCCCCTTGCTCGGACTCGACACGCAAGCAGCCGCGCAACACAACCGTGTACTCGTCGAACTCTGGCGTCTGGCCAGGCTCGACCCAGCCCCCTGGGCTGCGCATGTGGGCGATGCTCAGCGCGCTGGTGCCGCTGTTCACGCGCCCAACGTACTCGTCAATGAGCTTGGGCTTGTTGCCGGCAGCCTCAATTCGCGTCGGCTGCGTGATATGCACGGGCATCGTGGGTCTCCTTGCGCAAGGGCTGTATCCGTGGGTCTGTCGCAGGCTCAATCGTCCGCCGGCCGCCTCGCTTAGAAACATGTGTTCCCGACAGCAAAAGGTTCGCCGCCTGCGGCGCAGTTGCCTTAACATGAAACGCAATCCTTTGGCGACAGGAAGACATCCATGCTGAACAGCCCAAAAGGTGGGCTGTTTGCCGGTCGCTTCGAGCTTGAACGCGAAGCAGGCAGCGGCGGTACGGGCGCAGTCTATTGCGCTCGCGACCATTTCAGCGGCGACCGCGTTGCGCTGAAGCTCTTGCACTCGATCGGCGGCTCACATCAGGAAGCCGAGCGCTTCTCGCGCGAGGCACAGCTTCTTGCTGAGCTGTGCCACCCCGGCATCGTGTCCTATGTCGCGCATGGCACCACCGCCGACGGTCAGTGTTACTTGGCGATGGAGTGGCTGGAGGGCGAAGACCTAGCGCATGTCCTATCGCGCGGCCCGCTTTCGATTTCTGACACGTTGCGCGTCGCCCACCGCGTCGCGGAAGCCTTGTCAGTCGCCCATCGACGCGGCGTCGTACACCGCGACTTGAAGCCGACGAATCTCTTTGTGGTTGGGGGGCAGATCGACCAGATCAAGATCCTGGACTTTGGCATTGCCCGACGCGCACTGACCATGGCCGCGGTCACGCGCAGCGGCATGCTGGTTGGAACGCCTGCGTATATGGCGCCTGAGCAGGCCCACGGCACGCGACAGATCACGCCAGCCACCGACATTTTTTCGCTGGGCTGCGTGCTGTTCGAGTGCCTGAGCGGCCGGCCACCGTTTATCGCCGATCATGTCGCCGCGGTGCTGGCTCGCGTGTTGTTCGACGAGCCGCCGCCGCTGGCGAGCATTCGCCCCGATACGCCGCCCGCGCTGGAAGCGCTGCTCTTGCGCATGCTGAATAAGGACCCTGTGCAGCGCCCAGCCGACGCCACAGCCCTGCTTGCTGAGCTACAGACGCGCGAGTCCGAGCTAGCCCTGCAGACCGCCAGCACAACGCTGCAGCAGCCCACCTTGTCTGTGCTGTCATCGCGCGCGGACAGCGACCAGATCCTGGTGAATGTAGTTCTCGCTGCACCGCGGCAGCAACCCGTGGAAGCTCAGCCCGGCGGGCAGACGCTGACGCTGCGCCAGTCCGAAAGCGGGGGGCCTCCCCGCGCGCCCCACCCGACGCTGCGCGCGGCGCTTACCGATCTGGGCGTCAACGCCGAGTGGCTGCTCGATGGCAGCTTGGTCGTGACGCTGGCAGCACACGGCTACGCCACTGATCAAGTGGCTCGTGCGGCGCAGGTGGCGCTTACGATCAAGAGCCACTGGCCCGAGGCGCAAGTCGTACTAACCACGGGATTGGGTGCCGCTCGTCACAATATGCTCCTCGGCAACGCCGTCGAGCGGGCCGCGCGCCTGATGCGTGACCACGAAGGTGTGTCCGATCGCGTGCAGTCGCGTCCGGCGCTCCAGCCCGTCGTTACCATTCCCGGTGGCAGCTCGGGCGAGCTTCGTCCAGTTCGCGAAAGCGGTGTCTGGGTTGATGAGCTGAGCTCACGGCTCTTGGAGCGCTACTACCAGCTGATTTCGACGCGCGACGGCATCTTGCTGACTTCAACGCAGCAGAGCCTCGACGACAGCCGGCAAGTGCTTGGCAAGGCCACCGCCTGTGTCGGCCGCGAGCAAGAGCTCAGCACGTTGGACATCGTGCTGAACACCTGCATTGAGGAGTCGAGCGCTAAGTTGGTCTTGGTGACCGCGCCAGCGGGCTTCGGTAAGTCGCGCTTGCGGCACGAGTTCCTGCGCCGGATCGCGTCGCGTGGCAGTCAGATCACAGTGCTGTACGGCCGCGCCGAAATGATCAGCAAAGGCTCCGCGTTCGCCGTGCTCAGCCATGCGCTGCGGCGGCTGTGCGGTATCCAAAGCGATCAGTCATCGGAAGAGCAGCAAGCCCTTTTGCAGGCGCGCATTGGCTGTCACATCGGCGGATCTAGCGCCGATCGCCGTCGCGTTGTCGAGTTCATCGGCGAGCTGTGCGGTATTCCATTCCCGGCAGAGAGCAGCGAACTTCTGCAAGCTGCGCGCAGCGATCCCAAGATCATGAAAGAGCGCGTCCAGCGCGCCTTCTTGGACTTCCTCGGAGCCGAGTGCGCCGCCGCGCCCGTCGTTTTGTTGATTGAAGATCTGCACTGGGGTGACGCGCTAACCGTCGGCCTGCTTGAGCAGACGCTGCGTCAGCACGCAGATCAGCCGCTGCTGCTGGTCAGCTTCGCGCGTCCCGAAGTGCATGAGCTCTTCCCACGCCTCGGCAAGGTCTTCGGCTCACAAGAGCTGGTCTTGAAGGGCCTAAGCAAGAAGGCCTGCGAGCGGCTGATCCAGCAAGTGCTGGGCAAGCACGTGGCGCCCGTTGTGATCGACACGCTGGTGCGTCTTTCCGATGGAAATCCGCTGTTCTTGGAAGAGCTAATCCGCTCTGCAGCTGAGCCCAACGAACCACCCGGCAGTGCCGGCGATAGCTCGCCTTCTGCCGATGCCAGTCGATCCGGGACGCACCGCCCGTACACCGTGCTGGCCATGCTGCAGGCCCGCTTGTCGCAGCTCGATCCCTCTGCACGACGTGTGCTGCGCGCCGCCAGCATCTTTGGGCAGACTTTCTGGCGCGGCGGTGTGGCTCGACTGCTGGGGTCAGAAGCGGACGGCCTCGACCGCTGGCTCGATCATCTGGTCGCGCTCGAACACATCGAAAAGCACCGCGAGAGTCGCTTTGGTCGTGATGTCGAACTTGGCTTCCGTCATGCGCTGTGGCGTGAGGCCGTGTACAGCCTGCTCACCGACTTCGATCGTCGAGCGGGTCACCTGGCCGCCGCGCATTACTTGCTTGACGCTGGCGAGACCGAAGCACAGACCATCGCCGAACACTTTCACTTGGGTGGCGACGCACAGAGTGCAGCAGAGCACTATCTGCGCGCAGCCCAGCACGCGTATGTGCAACAGGACATTGATGGCATGTTGCGCTTCGGTACGCTGGGAAGCGAAGGCGCAAGCGATGCAGTCACACGCGGCACGCTGCAGGCGATCTTGTGTGTGGCACACGCATCGCGCATGGACGTCAGCGAAGCCTTTGCAAGCGGCGAGTCTGCTATCGCGTCGCTGCCCATCGGCAGCCTGTGGTGGTGCCGCGCCATGCAGCAGCTGTTTGTCTTGCCGGCCCACGGCAGCGACGAGACCGGTGAAGCCCGCACCCAGCGCATGGATCGACTGATTGAGCGATTCTCGCGCGCCCGGCCTAGCCCCGATGCTCTCACCGCATATGCCGCGGCCTCGGCTTTTCTGATCTGCTACACCGCGCACTTGGCCGACCGCGATCACGCATTCGCGTTCTTGATCTTTTTGGAACAGATCGCCGAATCAACCCGCGAAAGTGATCTGCTGCTGCACGGCTGGACCGCGTACGCGCAAGGCAGCTTCTGCCATGCGCTAGAGGCCGATCCCGCCGTTGCCTTGCAGCACGCACAGGGCAGCCTGCGCGCATTTGAGCGCGCTGAAGCACAGCAGGGCATGGTGAACGCGCTGGTGCTGTGCGGCCAAGCGCATGCAGCGCTGGGTCAGCTGAGCGATGCAGAAGAAGCGCTGCGACGGGCACTGACCATGGCGAATCAGCTGCGCGATCGCTCGCTGGCCAGCTTGGCGCAGGCTCATCTTGCGCACGTTCTATCGCTGCGCAGTGAAATCAGCGCACAAAAGGAAGCGAGCGAGAGCTGCATTCGTCTGCTGCAGCAAGTGAGTGATCCATTGCTGCGAGGCATTGCCCACGCAGCGCTGGCGCGCGTGCAGCGACTCCAAGGGCGCAGCGACTTGGCGCTTGCTACGTGCCAAGAAGCCGAGCATCGCAGCAATGCGCTGCCCCTGTACCGCTTGGCGCTGCAAACAACCCGCTGTGATGCGCTGGTCGAGATCGGCGATGCGAACGCGGCTGCTGCCACGGCGACGCAAGCCCTGCAAGCGCTCGATGATCTTGGGGGCGCAGGCTGGCTGGACGTGCCGCTGCGCCTAGCAGCTGCTTCCGCCTTGGCTCGCGCCGGTCAGCGAGACATGGCTCGCGAGCAGCTTGCCGCAGCCGAGACGCAGATCGAGACACGAGCCTCGCGCCTTGCAGATGCCAAGGTTCGCCTTCGCTATCTCGCGCTGCCCGACGAGAACCTGCGGGCACAAGCCCTGGCCCGCGAGCTAGGCCTAAGCCGGGAGAAAAGCCTATGAGCCAAAAGACCCTAGATGCCCGCGGCAAGTCCTGTCCCATGCCCATCGTCGCGCTAGCCAAAGAAGCACGCACGCTGAGCAAAGGGCAAGAGCTCGTCGTTCTTTCCGATGACGAAGCCTTTCCCAACGACATACGCGCCTGGTGTAGCAAGACCGGTAATCGCTTGCTGTCGGTCGACAAAGCAGAAGATCACTACCGCGCGCAGATTCGCAAGGAGGCCTAGCGATGAGCAGCAACAGCGCCGATCCAAGCGCGCAGCTCGCCGAGCTGCAGAAGCAGGTCGCCGAGCTGCAAGCGCGTCTGGCCCGCGTGGAAGCGACCCCTTCAGCCATCCCCGGCTTGCCCCTCGCAGCGAGCGGTACTGCTCAGCCAGGCAGTGGCCAGGTTGAGCGTGTATCGATGGTTGTTTTCTCGGGCACACTCGACCACGCCATCGCCGCGTTTACTATCGCCACGGCGGCCGCAGCGTCGGGTATGGAAGTCGAGATGTTCTTCACGTTCTGGGGCTTTGCCGCGCTGCGCGATCCCAAGAAAAGCGGCCAGGGCAAAAGCCTGATCGGCAAGATGTTCAGCTGGATGCTGCCGCGCGGCACCCGCAAGCTGCCGTTGTCGCAGTGGAATATGGGGGGGGCCGGCGCCAAGATGATCCGCAGCATCATGAAGGGTCGCAAGGTCGCTTCCGTCGAGGAGCTCATGGCTGCTGCCGCCGACCTGGGCGTGGTGATCAACGCCTGCGAGATGTCGATGGGGCTGATGGGCATCGGCCAAGACGAGCTTGTCGACTACCCGACGCTCAAAGTATGCGGCGCTGCCACGTTTATTGAGCGCGCCTCTGCTGGCAAGGTCACTCTGTTCATCTAGTGAGTCGGCCCAGCCCACAAAGCCAGTCCATGCGAATGGCTATGCCGACTGGCCAGAGCCGGGCAGAGGCCGCAGCTGATCGGCCAAGTCACGCGCGGCGCGCCGTCGATCCGGTTTGCCAGTTGCAAGCTCGGGCAGGTTGCGAACAAAGCACACAAGGCGCGGCCGTTTGAATCCCGCCAAGCGCTGCGCAAGCTGCTCGGCAAGCAGTACGAAGCGACTGGGATCATCCAGCGCTAGCGGGTCATCTGGCTGCGGCACCAGTGCCGCCGCGACCTTGGCCCCCCACACGGGATCGTCGACGCCAAAGACCAACGCCGCAGCCACGCCCGAGCACGTCAACAGCGCCGCTTCCACCTCGGCGGGATAGACGTTTTCGCCACCACGCACGATCAGATCTGTGCGCCGCGACAACACATGAAGTGCGCCAAGATCTTCGCGCGTACTTGGCGCGCAGCCCGCATCAAGATAGCCGATATCGCCCGTGTCAAAGAAGCGCCCCGCAAGCGCCGGCCGATGCAGATAGCCCGTCATCAGCGTGGGTCCACGCAACCAGATGCGCCCGGCCTGCCCCAACGACAGCGCACCTTCCTGCGGGCTCGCAGCGTCCGCACGCGCGGTGTCTGCATCCGGGCTGTCATCGTCGCATTCGCGTCGGATGATCACCTCGATCCCCGGCAGCGGCTGGCCCGAGCCCGCTTGCCGCTGGCCGATTCGTCGCAGCGTGCCCACCGTCACTTGCGAGCAGGCTTCTGTCAGACCATATGTGCGCAGAATCGGCACGCGCTGCGCCAGAGCCTGTTCATATAGCGGCTGCGGGGTCGCCGCGCCTCCCGACAGCACCACGCGCAGACGCGACAGCAGGCCGCATCGATCGTCGTGCAGCAGTCCGGACAGCAGCGTCGGGACCACCGAAAGCATCGTCACTCGATCGCGCTCGATGGCGGTCAAGATCGCCGGTACCTCGGCCCGCGGCAACAAGACCAGCGCTTTCCGCGCAAGCAGACAGCGCGTCACGATCGAGAGCCCTCCAACGTGGCACAGCGGTAAGCAGAGCAGCCAGCGATCGTCGACGATCCAGCCTAAGTTCTGGGCGCTGGCCGCTGCACTGGCAACAAACGCCGAGGCAGGAAGCATCGCCCCCTTGGGCATACCGCTCGTACCCGACGTGTACAGAATGGCCAGCGTGCGCTGGTCAGCTGGACGAGGCAGCGCGGCAAAGTCCGCAAGATCCTGCGCCGTGGGTGCTTGCTGTGCGAGCTCGGCTAGCCCTTCTGCGCCGATGCAGCGATCGGGCTGCGCATCGGCCAGCAGTACCCCGACTTCTGCGTCGGTGAGCCGAGGATGCAGCGGCACACACGGCGTCGCTGATTCGTTGAGTGCCAGCAGCACCAGCAGCGTGTCGAGCCGATTGTGCGCGCGGATCGCAATGCGCGCAGCAGGCCCCAAGCGTGCTCCGCTGCGGCGCAGCGCGGCCCACATCGCAGCAACGCGCAACATCAGATCGCCATAGCGCAGTGTCGCGCCTTCGGCTGGGGCCAGCACCGCTAGCTCGCCGGCATGTGAGCGGGCCGCGTCACGCACGGACAGCGTGCTCATGGCGCTCTATTGCCGGCAGCCAGCGCAGCCAGAAATGCCGGTCGATCGACGCGTCCCAAGCCAGCGCCGCCACGGCTATGCAGCCTCGTCGATCCGGCGCGCGTCTCGGGCCCATCCGTGCGCACATGGGGCACAGACGGCACCACTGCGTCAGTCAGAAGCGCAGGCCATGCAGCCAGAGCCGCATGACAAGCCAAGCCACAGGCCCGCGGCGGCGACTGCAGTGAATGGGCAAGCTCGCGCGCAGCGGCCAGCGCCACAGGCCCGTCGAAAAGGTGGGTGATCACGACGTCAATACCCTGCGTCTGCGCCTGCAGCGCCAGATCCCGCGCCCCGCGCAGCCCATGCAGCGCCGGCTTGATCACCCAAACCACCGCCTGCTTGGTCGCCCACAGTCGTGCTCGCTCGTTTGGCAGCAGCAGCGATTCATCGGCGGCCAGTGGCACGCCCGCGCTGTGCAGCGCCTGCGTATCCCACGCGCCAGCGGCCACCGGCTGCTCGACGTATTCCAGACGCAGGTCGGAAAGCGCGGCCAGGTGTTCGTTTGCTGCCGTGACAGAGTACGCGCCATTGGCGTCAACGCGCAGCGCAACATCCGTCGGCAGGCTGGCCCGCAGCGTCTGCAGCAGCGCGCGATCGGCGGCGAAGTCCAGGCCACCGATCTTCCACTTCAGCGTGCGAAAGCCTGCCTGCACAGCGGCCTGCGCTTCGTCAATCGATGCGACCACAGCATTGAGCTCTATCGGCGCAGGGTCGGCCGATCCCCCCAAGATCTGCGCCAGAGTCAGCGATGAACCGAGCTCGTCCCGTTGCTTTTGTGCCCAAAGATCCGCAAAGGCCGTTTCAAACGCGAAGCGGGCTGCGGGCAGGGCGTGCAGCGACGGCAGAATCGGCCAGCCAGCCTCGTCCTGATCCGCACTGTTGAGCAGCGCTGGCACGTCTTTCAGGACCTGCGTGCAGCCTGCCAAGGTGTCCGGCGACATTCCAGGCAGCGGCGAGGCCTCACCAAGTCCGATGCGGCCGCTCGGGTCGCGTAGCGCCAGCACCAAGCCCGCACGCATGTGAAACGGCTGCGCGCGGCTGCCCAGCGGTCTGGCCACGGCTGCACTCCACGGATGCAGCGCAGCCTCAGCAATGGCCGGTGGTGGCACACGCAGGGATGCGGCATCGCAGGTCATCAGGATCCCGAAATCGGGCTGCGCCACAGCGCGATCGCCCACAACACGCCAAACATCAAAACGAGCTGCGCCGTCCTTGCCAGCGTTCGATTTAGCGTACTTCCGTCTGTTGCAGCAGACATTGTCTGCAATAGCGGCCACGTCAAAGGCAGGGTCAAAAGCGGCAGAAGCCCGATGGGCCCAGCCCAGCCTACCAAGACAAACAGCACCGGTACGATGTAGCTCAGACCGATTAGCGCGAAGTATTCCGCGACGCCAAAGCGCCGGCCGAAGCGCACAACCAGCGTCCGCTTGCCGGCCTGCACATCGCTGCGCTGATCGCGCACGTTGTTCACCACTAGCACAGCCGTCGCCAACGCTCCGACGGGAATGGCGGCTGCAATCGCCCGCGGGGATACCGCCAAGGCGCCATCCGCCGCGACCAAGCACGTGCCACACACCGCGACCAGCCCGAAGAAAACGAACACAAAGATATCGCCCAGCCCGTTGTATCCCAGCGGATACGGTCCGCCGGTATAGGCAATGCCCGATGCGATGGCCAGAAGGCCAATCACCACGATGGGCAGCCCCGCCACCCACGTCAGGTACACGCCACACAGAGTGGCCAGCGCGAACGAAAGCCACATACCGCGGCGCACAGCAGTCGGCGAGATCAGCCCCGCCTGCGTCACGCGCAGTGGCCCCAGCCGCTCGGCCGTATCCGCGCCTTTTTCAAAGTCGAAGACATCGTTCGCCAGGTTCGTACCGATCTGGATCCACAGCGCCCCCACTAGGGCGGCCCACGCGGCGAGCGGCCGAAATCCTGGGTGATGCCAAGCCAAGGCGCATCCCACCATCACGGGTACTGCGCCGACGGTCAGGGTCTGCGGACGGGTGGCCAGAAGCCAAGCGCGCAGCGACCCTGGGGCCGGCATGCGACGCGCACCCGGCTCGGCCGGATCGCCCCCTGGGACCGCGGATCCGCTGGGTGTCTCCGCTGCCGGAGCGCTGCGTGTGGCCTGCGGTGCAGTGGTCATGGAAAGCGCTTGAACTGCTTGAAGTTGGGCTTGCGCTTCTCAAGAAAGGCCTGCTTGCCTTCGCGTCCTTCTTCCGTCAGGTAATAAAGCAGCGTCGCGCTGCCGGCGAGCTCTTGCAGTCCAGCCTGCCCATCGCAGTCGGCGTTGAGCGCAGCTTTCAGGAAGCGCAGCGCGGTAGGGCTGTTGGCCAGCATCTCGCGCGCCCACTTCAGCGTCTCCGTTTCAAGCTGCGCAAGAGGCACAACGGTGTTCACCAGGCCCATGTCCAGCGCCTGCTGGGCGTCGTACTGACGGCACAGGAACCAGATCTCGCGGGCTTTCTTTTGTCCAACGATGCGCGCCATGTACGACGCGCCATAACCCCCATCAAAGCTGCCAACGCGCGGGCCTGTCTGACCGAAGCGCGCGTTGTCCGCTGCGATCGTTAGATCGCACAGCATGTGCAGCACGTGTCCGCCCCCAATGGCATAGCCCGCCACCATCGCGATCACCGGCTTGGGCAGCGTGCGAATTTGCCGCTGCAGGTCCAGCACGTTCAGCCGCGGAATGCCATCATCACCGACGTAGCCACCGTGCCCGCGTACGCGCTGATCGCCGCCTGAGCAAAACGCATCGGGGCCCTCGCCACACAAGATGACCACGCCGATGTTGGCGTCATCACGAGCGTCATCAAACGCTTTCGATAGCTCCTTCACCGTCAGTGGTCGGAATGCGTTGCGGACGTCTGGTCGGTTGATGGTGATCTTGGCGATGCCATCGTTGGTCTTTTCGTACTTGATGTCGGTGAAGCTCAGGTGGCTGACCGGAACGAAGGCCGGCGCGGGCGCGTGCTCAGCCGCTCTGTCAACGGAGGTGGAGTGTTGGGGAAGCTTAGTGCTCGATGTGGCCATGGGGCGTCCTCAAGATATGCATGACGTGCGTGGGTGCTTCCAGCACCACGTTGTGTCCGACGTTGGGCAGGATGATGTGCGTCAAGCTCGGCAGGCAGGCCTGCAGTCTGCGGCCGATGTTTACAAACTTCTCGTCGAGCGATCCGTTGATCAGGCGAACCGGCAGCCGCAGCGCCGATAGACGCGACCACAGGCTGGGCATGCGCCCTGTGCCCAGCGCTCGCAGCGCCCAGGCCAAGCCTTGTGGATCGTGCGCCAAGCGCTGCTGACGCTGCATCGCCAACACAGCAGGCGGCAACTGACGCTGGCTGGCAAACACGGGCAGCTGTTCCCAGCGATCGACAAATGTCGCGATTCCCTGCGTCGAAAGCAGCGCCGCCAGATCGTCTTCCCAGGCAGCTCGGCTGGCGCGTTCTTCGTGCTGTTCGGGGAAAAAGCCTGGGTCGACGCCGATCAGCGTCAGGGCTTGCACTCGACTTGGGGCATGCAGCGCCAAGGCCAAGGCCATGCGTGCGCCCATCGAATAGCCCACGAGCTCGCAGCCCTCGTCGGGAAGTGAGCAAGCCAAGTGAGCAACCACCGTGTCAAAGTCATCGCTTGTATCAGGCCGATGCTCGCCGTGTCCGGGCAGATATGCGGCGTGGCTCGCGCGGTTTAGCTGCGCTCGCACGTCCTGCCACAGCGCTGGACTGCCCAGGAACCCATGCAGAAAAATCGCCGCCGGCATAGCCTTGCGCAGCGCGGCTTGCGACGGGATCGCTGACGGCTCTGATGCGTCGGGAAGCCGCTCGGTAGCCAGCCGTTGCCAGATCTGCGCCCGACGGGCTCGGCCATCGTGCGGCGGCACGCAGCACTCAATCAGCAGCGGTCGCGAATCCGACAGCCCGCGATCGAGCGCGGCCACAAGCTGCGCCCGATCGAAGACGCGGACATGCGCCACGGAAAACGCTTGGGCCGCAGCACGAAAATCGATCTGCTGTGGCGTGATAAACAGCCGCTCAAAATGCAAATTCACCGACTGTGAATCCGCGATGGGAAGCTGTTCAAAAATGCGCCCGCCGCCATTGTTCATCACGACGATCAGCAGCGGCCCTGCGACGTTCTGCAAGGTGGCCAAGGCGCCGAGATCATGCTGCGCGGACAGGTCTCCCAGCAGCAGCGCCAGTGGATCGCGGCTCTGCGATCGCGCACCGGCTGCGCCCGCGAGCAGCCCGTCAATGCCGGCCGCGCCGCGCTGGTGCAGCACACGCAGCGGTTTTTCCGACGGAGGACAAAACAGATCGAGATCGCGCACGGCCAGGCTATTGCCCACCATCAGTGTGGCGCCCGATGGCAGCGCGGAAACGAGCGCAGTCGCCACAGCCCCTTCGGACAGCGCGCCATCGCGCTGCACGTCTTCGACGATCGACCAAGAATGCGCCTCGGTCCGCGCTAGCAGCGACGCATACGCTGCACGGGCGGCCCCGTGCGAACGCGCCGCCAAAAGTGGGTGTCGGGACAGGGTCTGACACAGCGTCGCCGGATCTGCCCAGATCATCAGGTCTGCGCCGCCGCCGGGATCATTCCAGCCGTGTTGCGCCACGACGACCCGCTGGCAGTCGGGGTGCTGCGCCAAAAAGCGAGCATAGGTCGACGAGACCGGCGGACCACCGAGCTCAATTACAAGCTGTGGCTCCAGCGCTGCGCGCAGCGCGGATGAGCGCAGAACGGCATCAAATGCGCCCTGCACGACAGGCAGACTGCCAAAGCGCACTCCACTTGTGGCTTCGGCCCAGATCACAAAGCCCGTCGCGCGGGCAAGATCGGCCAGCGCCCCACGCAGCGCCTGCGCATCGCATCCAGACCACGCTGGACCGCAGACCACAAGGCCGCGCGGTCGCTCAGCGCACAGCACCGCCAGGCTGAGCAGCGCCGCTTCGTCGATCGAAGTTTGAGAAGCAGACGGCATAAAGACGCGCGGCGGCCCCTTGGCTAGCAGCGCGTCCACCAAGTCACAGAAGGACTCGCGCTGCGCGACGGCGACCGGCTCCAGTGGCTTGCGAAAGCGTGCATTGATGTGAACGGGGCCGGGCCGTGGACCCTGACTGCACGCAACTGCTTGCGCGGCGATCCGAACGACGGCAGAGAGCGCGCTCGGCTGCGGATCGGGCAAGCCTAGCTCGGCAAAATGGCGCACGTTGTCGCCGAAGATCTTGAGCTGATCGATAGTCTGTGCGGACGCACAGTCATAGGCATCCCACGGCCGGTCTGCCGTGACCACGACCAGCGGCAGGTGGCTCTGCGCCGCTTCGATGATCGCCGGCAGATAGTGCCCAGCTGCGCTGCCCGACGTGCAGATCAAGACCGACGGTCGCCCCGTCATGCGCGCTTGTCCCAACGCAAAGAACGCCGCAGCTCGCTCATCAATCACGATGTGCAGCCGCAGCCGATCCTCACGCGCTGCCGCCAGCGCAAGCGGCGTCGATCGCGATCCCGGACTGAGCACGATGCTGCGCACCCCCGCGCCTGCCAGCGACGCGACGAACAAGCGAGCCCAGTGGCTGTGTAGATCACTGTCACTCATGCGCTGATCCGTTCGTGCGGAAGGTCGGCGATTCCCAGCGCGGTGCGCATGGGACGCAGCTTGGCTTGCGTCTCGCCCAGCTCACGATCGGGATCAGATCCCGCGACGATGCCCGCACCAGCAAAAAGCCACGCTCGATCGTCACGCACCAAGCCAGAACGAATGGCGACGTAAAACGCGCCGTCCCCAGATGCATCAAACCAGCCGATCGGAGCGGCGTAGTAGCCGCGGGGAAGCGCTTCGCAATGCGCAATGAACTGGGCCGCAGCCGCTTGCGGAACGCCACACACCGCAGGCGTCGGATGCAGATCCGCAAGCAGCGATAGCACATGAACCGGCCGCGTCAGCGTTGCCGCAATCGGCGTCCACAAGTGCAGCACATTGCGCAGGACGCGAAGCGTGGGGCTTGGCGCTGCAGAGACGGCTCCGAATGCCTGCAAGTGCTCGCGAATCGCATCGACGACATAGGCGTGCTCGCGCGCTTCTTTTTCATCGTGCAACAGCGCATGAGCAACCGCCTCGGCAGACTGCCCCGCGAAATGGCTGGGTCGCGATCCAGCCAGCGCATCACAGCGCACCGATCGCCCGTCGCGCGCGACCAGAAGCTCAGGCGTGGCGCCTAGAAATGTGGCTGTGCCGATGGGCATGGAAAAACGCAGACACGATGGATAGGCCCGACCCAGATCGCACAGCGCGGCCGCTGTGTCGAACGCGCGGCCATCGCTGCGCTGCACCCCTTGCATGCGCGCCAGGACGACCTTGGTCATGGTGCCTTGCGCGATCTGCTGTAGTGCCCGCGTCACCAGATCATGAAATCGCTGTCTATCGGGAAGCGTGGCCGCCGCAGCTTGGGTCGCTAAGGCAGGCATCGTGCGCACGAACTCGGACGCCTGCAGCGCACCTTGGATGGCCTGCAGCTCATCCAAGATCTG
Source organism: uncultured Myxococcales bacterium (assembly GCA_964554495.1). Taxonomy (GTDB): domain Bacteria; phylum Myxococcota_A; class Polyangia; order Palsa-1104; family JAEUJZ01; genus JAEUJZ01. The sequence continues at coordinate 46,665 of CAZKOY010000005.1, read as the reverse complement.
CGTCTGTGCGGCGAGCTCGCGCGCTGTTGCCACAAGCTGCAGGAAGCCGCGGCGCCCACGCAGACGCACAAGCCAGCGCGGCAGCACAAACTGCGCTTCAGGCAGTCCTGCCCATGGGCCTTCTTCCGATTGCGCGGCCGGCAGCAAATGGCCCTGGCTGGGAAGAAACTGCAGCCCGCCATACAGGCATGCGGGTGGAGCCTGCGCAGCATCCGCTGTGCGTAGCTCGACGAGGCGGCGCAGCAGTGAGTCCCCTTGCGCAGCAAGCTGTGCCATGCGGTCCGATCCGGTGGGCCGCAGGCAAGCCGCTTGGCCGTAGCCGACGCGAAGCTCAACATCTTCTTGTGACGCGTGCGCCGACGGCAGCATCAGCACCAGCGGTTGCGACAGACCCGGAACCTGAAACAGCCTGGCATAGGCGGCGATGTCACCAGCCAGGTCCATTGTTTCATTGGTTTCATCGGTTTCAGTTGGCCTGAAACATAGCCGCCCGGCGTCGGGATCGGGCATGAAACAAGCCGCGGACAGGTGAAACAGTGTCTCGCCTGGGACGCAGCGGGCCGCCTCTTTGGCGCTGGCAAGAAGCGTGTCCACGTTCTAGGGCCTCTCTGCGACGGCCGGATCGCCCCCTGGCTTTCTGGGGGTCGCGACGTACAGAGTGGCGACTCCCAAAGTCAGCGGCTCGCAGCGCAGCATGCGCAGGCCGCTGGCTTCCAGAGTCGCGCAGAACTCAGCCGCGGGTGGAAACGCCGCGATCGAGCGCTGCAGATAGCGATATTCACGCGAGCCTGAGAGCAACGATCCAATCCACGGCACGACGTGGTGTACGTGCAAGCGAGCAAGACCCGACAGCGCTCCCTCACGCGGCTCGGCTAGCTCAAGGATGGCGATGCGACCTCCCGCTCGCGTAATGCGCGCCATCTCGCGCAGGGCACACGGTCGATCGGGGACGTTGCGAATTCCAAAGGCCATGCACACGTGGTCAAAGCTGTCGTCGGAAAAGGGCAATGCCTGGGCATCACCGCGCACCAGCGCGACGCGCTCTGCCAGCGCATCCGCCGCCACCTTGCGCTGTCCCACCTGCAGCATGTTGCCCGATGGATCTAAGCCGACGACGCGCACCGATTCCATCTGCCTTGCGACGCGCAGCGCCAAGTCAGCGGTGCCTGTCGCCAGATCAAGGACGCGCTGCCCCGGCTGAATACCCAGCGCAGCCACTGTCTTGCGCCGCCAGCTTTGATCCAGCCCAAGCGAGATGATGCGATTCAGCAGATCGTACCTTCGGGCGATGTCATCAAACATCGCGCCGCTGCCTTCGCGAGCAGGCGCCTGTGTCAACGGAGCCGTCTGCGTCGTCATGTTCAAGCGGCCTTTCGCCCTTGCAGCGCCCGCAACACACGCTGCAGTTCGTCTGCGGTCAGTGCCTGCGGACCATCGCTGAGCGCACGCCCAGGATCGTCGTGGGTTTCGATCATGACGCCTGCCGCCCCTGCTGCCAAAGCGGCTCGCCCCAAGGGCAAGATCAGATCTCGACGTCCTGTGCCATGCGATGGATCGACGATCACCGGCAAGCGATGCACTTGCGACAGCAGCGCCACAGCGCCGAGATCGAGCAAGTTGCGCGTGTGTTCATCGAAGCTGCGGATGCCGCGCTCGCACAGGACCACGCCGGATGCACCGTGCAACAGCAGATACTCGCCGGCCAGCAGCCACTCTTCGACTGTCGCTGACATCGATCGTTTCAGCAGCACAGGGCGACCGGTCTGCCCGACGCGCTTAAGCAGCGCAAAGTTCTGCATATTGCGCGAGCCGATCTGCATCAGATCGGTCTGCTCAGCGACGCGCTCGACATCGTGCTCGGACAGGACCTCGGTCACGACGCGCAGGCCGTTCTGATCAGCAGCGCGGCGTAGCCAAGTCAGCGCGCACTCGCCATGGCCTTGGAATGCATAGGGAGAGCTGCGCGGCTTGTACGCGCCCCCGCGCAGGAACTGCACTCCCAGTGCGGCAACGCGCTTGGCAATGGCGTGAATCTGCGCTTCCGACTCGACGCTGCATGGACCGCACATAAACACCGGCTGCTCATCGCCGATCGCCACGCCACCGACATCGACGCGCGGGCCTTGCCGATCCATGCGCGGGTGTTCGGGGGCAGGAAGTAACACCGCAGCCACGCCCGCGATGCCGCGAAGCTCTTGTGGATCGACCTGTCCCGAGTACGGCGCAATGCGATACGTCACCTGCCGCCCGTCGAGATCGCGCATTGTTGCAGCAATCCACAGGCCACGCGCCATCAGCGCCTGCTGCACCGCTTTGGGGTCTGCATCTTGAGTGAGTGCAACCAACATGGTTCCCCTCTACTTGGCGCGGCGAACCAAGGTGGTGGCGACGTCTTCCAGCGCTGTCTTGGCGCGCGAAGACGGCAGCTGCGACAGGGCCTGTACTGCTTCATCGGCGCAGCGCTGCGCCAACTTCAGGCAGTCGGGCACGATGTCCGATCGCCACAGCACCTGACCGATATGCGCTTCTAGGGCTGCGTCTAGCTCGATGGTGCCGCTTTGGCAGGCCGCTTCGATCTGCTGCGCAAGCCCAGCATCCCGCTCGATCGCCAAGAGCAGCGGATACGTCATCTTGCCTTCGTGCAAGTCAGCAAACAGCGACTTGCCCACCACCTGTGGATCGCCGGTCAGATCGAGTACGTCATCGACAATCTGAAAAGCCAAGCCCAGGCTGTTGCCATAGCGCTCAAGCTCGATGCAGCCCGGCATCGGAACACCACCCGCCCTGCCGCCTGCGAACAGCGCCCAGCGGAACAAGCTGGCGGTCTTGCCTTCGATGACGCGGAAATAATCGCTGACCGTACTGCGCACGCTGCCACGGTTGGCAAGCTGCAGCGCCTCGGCTTCGAGCATCTCATTGAGCACGCTCAAGCTCTTTTCCAGAAGCCCGCTGATGCGCGTGGCCTGGATACGTCGCAGCGCGTCGACCAGCAAGAGATCGCCGGCATAGATGCTGGCCGCGTTGCCATAGATGCAGCGAGCGGTGGCCGCACCGCGACGGCGATCGCCCAGATCGATGACATCGTCATGCAAGAGCGTCGCACTGTGGACTAGCTCGACGGCCACGGCAAGCTCGCGCGCGTGTTCGTTGAAGTCGCCGCCGACACGCGCAGCCAATGCCACGCACAGCGGGCGCAGCCGCTTGCCCCCCAGGCGAATCAAGTGCTGCGCGCTCTGATGCGCGGGGGTGCGGTCTTCAAGCAGCGCGATCAGGCGGGCTTCGACTTCGGCGAGATCGCTGCCAATCCAGGCGCGTAGCTCGTCGAGCTTGGCCGTCAAGGTGTCGATACCCTGCCCTGCCGTGACGGATGACAACATACTCAACACCGATGCGGCAACCGGCACGACGGCCGGTCCCGGTGCGATACGGCCCGCCGAGCTCGCCGTCGGCAGCGGGTGTTCTTGTGCAAGCGGAGGATTCACGAGGCGTCTCTTTTCTGCACCGCCTGATGCAAGTGCGATCGCGGCGGGTGCGGTTGCGTACAAAAGGAATTGCTAGCTCTTGCGTTCCACACCGGTCGACGGAGAACGCGGGATCTGTATCAGAGCGCCGAAGCCGGAAAAGTCAGCGCGGCGCGACGCCAGAAAGGTCGCGATCGCCGACTCTGCCGTCTGGGCAATCGACAACAAGATGCGCGCCCGACGCAGCGCCGCTTTAGCTTCCTTGCTTGTGAGCGGCTTGAGCAGCGCGCTGGCTTGCGTGATGCGCTCGCGGACCGAGGTCACCAAGAAGCGTTCGCGCTCGCTTACGACTTTCGAGATCATCTTCCAAAAGTCTGTCTCAGCGACGAAGAACTCGCGCCGTTCGCCGGGAACCCAGACTCGCTTGACGACGCCCCATTCCTGCAGCTCGCTCAAGGCCATGCTGATGCCGCCACTCGAAAGCGACAGGCGATCAGCCAGCTCGGTCGCAGGCAACGGGTCCTCAGACAAATACAGCACCGTCCACAAGCGCCCAAGGACCTTGCGAAAGCCCCAGTGCTCGATGACATCGCCGATCGCATCGGCCAGAAGCAGCACTGCTTGCTGCAGATCGTCGCGCTTGGCGGAAGCTGGCGGTACCGTCGCTGCGGCGGTTGAGGATGGGGCCATAGGTTCTCAACTTTCAGAAAATTCTGAAAGGACTGTAGGCTCTGAATCCACAAGGTCAAGCGAAAAGTCGTACACAGCGACGACCAGGCGCGGCGCGCAACGCGAGGAGGATGCCGAGCACTGGCGATGCGCCGAGAGCCCCGCAGCGAATCGCCAAAGAGTCAGCGCAAGCCGGCGATGTCGATGAATTCCGGGAAGCTCTTGTCGACGGCGTGCAGGCTGTCGATGTGCAGCGAAAAGCCGGCGTGCCTGGCCACGGCAGCCGCCATCACCAAGCGATGATCGCGCCCGGCATCGAAGCGCAGCGCTAGTTCCCGATCATGATCTGTCATCGGGCGTCCCCGGATCTGCAGGCCGTCCACTCGCTCTTCCACATCTCGCCCGAGCCGACGCACCAGGGCGGCGCTGGTGGCGATGCGATCCGATTCTTTGCCGCGCAAGTGCGGCGCGCCATGCAGCAGCGAAACTCCATCGGCCAGGGAGCACAGCACCGACAGGACGGGGACCAGATCAGGACAGCTTGCGACATCGGCATGCAACGGCCGCAGCACTGCGTCAGGCCGTGCGACCGATAGGCCTCGCTCATCCAGGACAAGCGGCACACCCATGGCGCGCAAGAATTCGACGAATGCGGCATCTGGCTGTTGGCTTTGTGCCGGAAAGTTCTCGATGCAAGCCTTTCCAGCGACGGCAGCCAGGGCGGCCACGGCAAACGCCGAGCTGACATCGGCTTCGCTTTCGGCCTGACCAGGGCGAACGGTTTGCTGTGGCGGAATCGTCAGCGTTCCCAAGCCATCGTCATCGACGCGCAGGCCAAAGCTAGCTGCCATGCGCAGCGACATCTGCAGATACCCCAGCGACACCGGATCAGCGCCGATGTGAAGTCGCAGCGCAAACGGCAGCGACCATGCGTTCAGCATAATCGCGCTGGCGAACTGACTGGATGTACTCGATGACAGGGCAAGGGGCTGGCCGGGATCGCGAAAGCCCTGCGGAGAAGACTGCACAAGCAGCGCATCCTGCGTCGTACACATCGCGACCGTGGCGCCAAGCTGGCGCAGGGCCGAAACAAGCTCGTGATGGGGGCGGGCCAGCAAGCGCGGCGAGCCATGCAGGATCGTTGTGCCGGGGCGACGCGCGGCATAGGCCAGGCACAAGCGCAGCACTAGGCCGGCTTCTCCGCAGTCGATGTGCAGCGGTGATTCGTCGCTGCGCAGGCGCTGGCTGGCCACGGCCATCTTCTGCACATCATCACAGGCTGAAAGCACGGGAAGCGTGATGCGCGGCTGATAGGCCTGCAGCAGCAGCGCGCGAATCAACAGCGACTTGGACGGCGGCAGCCGGCCCAAATAGTCAAAGCCGGTGCTCATGCGTGATCCGAACTGAGGTCGGGATCGAGCGCTCGAATGACGGCTAGAACCTCAGCCTCGCCAACGCTGTCCTCGATGAATGCGGCGCCGGGCTGGCGCAGCAGGATGAAACGCAGCGTCGTGCCCTTGCGCTTCTTGTCGGTCTGCATGCAGGCCAGGATCTCGTGCGCGCACAGACTGGCACGTGGCAGCTTCACCGGCAGTCGCAGGCGATCCAGCAGCCCATGGATCCGCGTCACCAGCGATGGCTGGCACAGCCCGCGCGCATGAGACAGCCGAAGCGCACACAGAATCCCTAACGCTACGGCTTCGCCATGCGGGATCTCATAGCGGCTCCACACCTCGATGGCGTGCGCAAACGTATGCCCCAAGTTCAGCAGGGCGCGCGGGCCATGCTCAAACGGATCGGCGACGACAATGTCACGCTTGCACAGCAGCGCGGCGCGTACTGTGCGCAAGAGCAGCGGGCTGGTCTCATCACTGATCCAGCCGTGTTCCCCGACGCTGTGCGCGAGCCGTTCGACGTCCGCTAGATCGTCGTCCCCGGACAGCAGTGCAGCTTTTACGATCTCGGCGGCTCCCGCGCGAAGCTGACGCGGTGGCAGCGATGACAGGCAGGCCATATCGACGAACACGGAAAGCGGCTGTTTGAAGGCACCGACCAAGTTCTTGCCCTGGGGCAGATCCACACCGACTTTGCCGCCAATGCTGGAATCAACCATGGCCAGCAATGTCGTCGGGATCTGGACAAGGGGCAGGCCGCGCAGAAACGTCGCAGCGGCAAAGCCCGCGACATCGCCGACCACGCCTCCGCCGAGAGCCAAGATGGCGGATTGCCGATCGAGACCACGCTGCACGCAGGCCTGGTACACGTCGCCAAGCTGGCATAGCTGCTTGCTGCCTTCGCCCGCCGGCAAGACGAAGAGGCTGGCGTCGAAGCCCGCAGACTGCAGGCTGCGCAGAACCAGATCGGCATACAGCGGCGCGACATTTTCGTCGCTGACAAGCAGAAGACGATCGGCGATGGCGGCGCCGTGTGAGCGCACGAGTGCCCCGAGTCGCTGCAAGAAACCGCTGCCCACCAGAACCGAATAGGATCCGCCGGGATACTCGACGGCCAGCGTCTCGTGCGGCTCTGGCCGGCTACTCATAGCCAAACCGCCAGGGCTGATTGTCCATGGGAAGCTGCGACAGCCGCGCGGCGCGCAGGCTGGCACATCGCGCCTGCATTTCGACCAGGGCGTCGCCACCCAGCTTTTCGCACAACGCATCGGCGAGCACGATGCACAGCAGAGCTTCAACGATGGGAACTGCGCGCGGCACGTGGCAGAAGTCGCTGCGCTCGTACCGCGTCGGGGCGGCTTGCCCCGTTGCCAGGTCGACCGAGTCCTGCGAGCGAAGCGTCGTCGCGATGGGCTTCAAGGCCACACGCAGTCGCAGCGGCGCCCCGGTTGTGACGCCGCCTTCCAGCCCCCCGCTGTGTTGCCCCGTGGCGACGATGGTCTCGCCGTCTAGAAAATAGGGGTCCTGCGCTTGAGTGCCCAGCATGGCCGCACTGGCAAAGCCCGATCCGATCTCAAAGCCGCGCACCGATGGAATCGACAGCATGGCCTGGGCTAAGCGAGAGGACAGTCGGCGATCCGGCTGCACAAAGCTGCCGAGCCCCGGTGGCAGCCCCACGGCCACTGCTTCGATGACGCCGCCGATGGTGTTTCGCTCTTGCATGCACTGCTCGATGCACGCTTCCATTTGCGCAGCAGTCGCAGGTTCGAAACAACGGACAGCGGACGTTTCAGCAGACAGAATCCGCTTTAGCAGTACATCGTTCGCTGTACTGGATTCGAGAGGCTGCTGCTCTGGCACGCGCACATCGCCTATTTGCACGACATACCCACCGACGGAGACGCTCAGGTGCTGCAGCAGCAAGCGGCACGGCACTGACAGAGCAACGCGCATCGCAGTCTCACGCGCCGAGGCCCGCTCAAGCGAGCGCCGCAGGTCGCGATAGCCGTACTTGATCGCCCCCACCAAGTCGGCATGCCCAGGCCGCGGCACCGTCAGCGGGGGAATGTCCTCGCGCCAGCGGCTGTGATCGAGGTTGTCGATACGCAAAGCAAGCGGTGCCCCGGTCGTCTGCCCAGAAAGCACCCCCCCGGTGATCTGGGCGTGATCGTGTTCGATCTTCATGCGACTGCCGCGGCCGACACCGCGCTGTCTGCGGGCAAGCTGCGCGTCGATGTCGCGGGACGAAAGCGGGATGCCGGCCGGCAGTCCGTCGAGTATTCCGGTCAGGCAGGGGCCGTGCGACTCTCCCGCCGTAAGCAGTCGCAGCATGCCTACTTCTTGCTCATGTGCTTGGCCAGGAACTTCTCCATGGCCTCATAGAACTCGAAGCGGTTCTCTTCGTTGTGGAAGCCGTGGCCTTCGTTGTCTTTGACCAGATACGGCACATCGATGCCCCGCTTCTTCAGCGCCGCGACCATCTGATCGGACTCATCGACGTTGACTCGCGGATCATTTCGACCCTGTGCGATCAAAAGCGGTGCTCGCATCTTGTCGACGTGCATGACCGGTGATCGCGCAGTCAACAAGTCCTTCTCTTTTTCCGGGTGACCAACCATCGCGTACATCATTTCCAGCATCGGCTTCCAGTACGGCGGAACGGTCTTCATGAACGTGAACAGGTTGGACACACCAACGTAGTCAATGCCGCAGGCGTACAGATCGGGCGAAAAGGCCAGGCCGGCCAGCGTCGCATAGCCGCCATAGCTGCCGCCATAGATCGCCACGCGCTTGGCATCGGCGATGCCCTGCTCGATCAGGTATTTCACACCGTCGCTGACATCGTCCTGCATTTTGCCGCCCCACTCTTTGAACGACGATTCCCAGAACTTGCGGCCATATCCCGTCGAGCCGCGGAAGTTCATCTGCATCACGGCATAGCCACGATTGGCCAGGAACTGCACCTCGGCGTTGTAGCGCCATTCATCGCGATGCCACGGTCCACCGTGCGGATTGACGACGACGGGCAGCGCCTTGGGCGCGACGCCCTTGGGCAGCGTCAGATAGCCGTTGATCACCAAGCCATCGCGCGACTTGTAACTGATCGGCTTCATCTGGGCGAGCTGCTTCTCGTCGAGCCAGGGTGCAGAGTCAGCGACCTTGGTCAGCTTGTCAGCCTTGGTGTCATACAGCCAAAAGCTTCCGCGCGTGCGGTCGCTGCGCGTACGCACGACCAAAAGATCCTCGGCTTTGTTCGTCGCGTTGATGTCGATTTCGTACCCTGGCAGCTTCTGTTCCAGCTTGCCAAACAGAGTCTTGGTGTCGGGATCGAAGCAGTTGCGTTCACGCTTCCATGTCGTAAACGTTGCGCACGAGACCACCTTGCGCTGACGCCAGTATCCCAAGCTGTCGATGTCGACTTCGGGATGCTCGAACAGGACTTTTTCTTCCTTCATCGTCGCTGGATCAAGCAGTACAACCGCCGACTTGTCGCGGCCAAGGTTCGACGTCGCATACACCTTGGCGTTGTCGAAGCTGAAGAACATCGGTGCCACTTGGTCTTTGAATGACGTGGTCAGGACTTTTTTCCACGCCGCTTTCGGGGTCGCGCGAAACAGCAAGCTGGTGTTTACACCGTCGGTGGTGCCAGCCAAGCGGACCTGTCCCTTGTGGTCGGCGTACCAGCTCGTGATGTTGCCTGGATTCTCGGCGACCAAGGTCAGCTCGCCAGTCTTGACGCGCACGCGATAGACATCGAAGACCTCAGGCTTGCGCTTGTTCAAGCCAACCAGCACCGTGTCTGGATCGTCGGGCAGGTCGTCGATGATCTCGGCCCGAACCTTGGGAAACGGCGTCAGATCTTTCAGCGTCTTGCCGTCGCGGCTAACGCTGACCAAGTGAAAGTTCTCGTCACCGCCGAAGTCCTTCACATAGACCAGCGTGTCGTTGCCCTTCCAAAAATAGCCGGCCAGATCTCGCGCGGTTTCGTTGGTGATGCGCGTCGCGGCCGAAAGCGGCGCATCAATCGGACGCACAAAGATGTTCAGGCGCTTTTCATGCGGCGCGAGATGCGAGATCCACTTGCCATCGTCTGACAGCGCGACACCCGCGATCTCAGGGTTGCGGAAAAAATCACGCAACGGAATCTGCGGCGGCTTCTTGTCCGGTGGCGAAGGCTGCCCCTCACCGACGATGGTGGCCTGCGCCGACGACACGCCACACAAAAGGGCGATCGAAAGCAGGCCCGCGCGGGTCGGCGATGAACACCGGCTCGGCGATGTGATAGGCAGACTGGTCGATTGCGACATGCGATTCATTCCTTTCTGTGCTCAATGCGGGGTTCGTTGGCTCGCTGGATGCGACGCCAAAAAGAGTCGGTGGCTGCGTCGAGTGAGTAGGCAGCGCGCGGGATTCGATGACCCATTGCTGACAGTGATCCGCAGTGCGACCAGACCATAGCGCATACGACACGGAAGTTATTTCCACAATTCCCGCGGCAGCCGGCGTGAAGCAGCGCGCGACGCACCTTGCGGGCCGTTGGCGTGGCACGATCGCAGGCGTGCCAATCCGCGACGTCTGTCTGGCCGCACTGCTGGGGCTACTGATCCTGATCAGTCCTGGCTTCTGCGCGACGGTGCATGCCGGGCTGCCTCACGCCGAGCCAGCAGGTGTTGGCATGGATGCCGCGGTCTTGACGCGCATCGACGACGTCATGCGCGAGGCCATTTCCGCACACGAAACGCCCGGAGGCGTCGTGCTGATCACGCGCCGCGGGCACATCGTCTTTGGCAAGGCCTACGGACGGCGAGCGCTAGAGCCACAGCGCGAGCGAGCCACGCTCGACACGCTGTACGACCTAGCCTCGCTGACCAAGGTGGTGGCAACAACGCCGGCCGTCCTGCGTCTGGTCGAACAGGGGCGGCTGCGGCTCTCTGATCGGGTCTCGGTGTACCTGCCCGAGTGGCGTCAGGAACGTGCTGAGCGCGTCGGGCCCAACAAGCGAGCGGACGCGTCGGCCCGCCACGGCTGCAGCACCGCTGACAAGAACGCTGACAAGAACGCGCTCGGCGATCGCGAGGCCATCACGCTGCGCCACTTGCTGACGCATACCTCGGGTCTCGACGATCCATCGACCTCGTTCTTTTCTGCGCTCGGCGCGGATCGTCAGATGGACTTCGATCGCCCGACGGTGCGCAGGCAGCTTGTAGCGGCGATTTTTGGTCGGCCGCTGCTGTTTGCGCCGGGCAGCGCGTTTTTCTATAGCGACCTCAACTTCATTCTATTGGGCGAGATCGTCGAGCGGGTCAGCGGCATGGGCCTCGATGAGTTTGTGGCCCGCGAGCTCTTCGAGCCGCTGTCCATGCACGACACGCGCTTTCGCCCGCCACGCACGTGGGCTGACCGCATTGCTCCGACGATCTGGACCGGGCTTCAGCTGTTCAAGTCGCCGCGCCGTCGGGCCCGACGCATGCTGCGCACCGAAGCGTCGCTGCAGAACGTGGCGATGCTGTCGGGTGTGGCGGGCCATGCGGGGCTGTTTTCCAGCGCCGCGGATCTGGCGGTGTTCTGCCAGATGCTGCTCGCGGGAGGCCAGCATGAAGGCAAGCGCATTCTGTCCCCGCTAAGCGTGGCAGCAATGAGCCACGATCAGGCCCAGCTCGCAAGCGGAGAGCTGCGCGGCTATGGCTGGGACATCCGCACAAGCTGGTCAACACCACGCGGCGATCTGTTTTCCAGCGGCTTCGGACACACCGGCTGGAGCGGCGGTTCGTTGTGGCTTGTCCCCGACGAGCAGATCGCCATCATCGTGCTGACGAATCGCATCCACCCAAGGGGCCGCGGCTCATCAAGTCCACTGCGCGGCAAGATCGCCAACATCGTGGCCGCCAGCTTGACCGCAGCAAACTCGGCGCTGGCGCGATCCGATGAACAGGAACTCTCGCGGCTGGCCAAGGAATTTTCATCCGTGCCGACATCATCCGCGGACGCGACGGCATCCAAGCCCGTGTCCAACAAGCAAGCACCGTGACTGTGATAAGACTGCGGCGCTTTTCCGCCTCAACAAACTCTCGCTAGGCCAAAAAAAGGAGACGCTTTCTATGGCGACAATCACGCTCAAGGGCAACCCCATCCCGACGTCGGGAGAGCTTCCTGCCGTCGGCAGCAGCGCACCAAATTTCCAGCTGGTGCGCACGGACATGGCGCTCGTGAACCTGAGCACGTATGGCAACAAAAAGAAGGTCCTGAACATCTTTCCCAGCGTCGATACTCCGGTCTGTGCGGCGTCGGTGCGGACGTTCAACAAGAAGGCGGCTGGGCGCGGTGGCGTCGTCGTGCTCAACATCTCGGCCGACCTGCCGTTTGCGCACAAGCGCTTCTGTGCAGCCGAAGGGATCGAGAACGTCGAGAGCCTCTCGACATTTCGCGGCAGCTTCGCCAACGACTACGGCCTCACGATCGCGGGCGGACCGCTGGCCGGTCTTTGCGCCCGCGCCGTGGTGGTGGTCGATGAAAACAACCAGGTCGTGTATCGCGAGCTTGTGCCAGAGATCGCGCAAGAGCCGAACTACGACGCTGCGCTGGCCGCGCTGGGCTAGCGACGATCCACTGCTTCGTTCCGTGTCTTAGTTCCCAGCCGCGCACAGGCCCTGCACACAGCGCGGCACCGGTACCGGATAGACCACCGTTGGACAGGGGATCGGAGCTTGCTGCTGCTGACACGTGCGTTCAACGTGCTGGCGCAGACGCAGTTCGAAGCGGTGACCTACGATCCAGGCCGCGTCGCAGTGACAGCGATCGATGACGACGCGGCAGTCTTTTTGCTCACGGCAAACGAGCCAGTCTTCAGTCGCAGGTGGCGAAAGCGGGATTCGCAGCGTCCTGCCGCCGTCGCGCCGCAGCAGTGTCGTCTGGGTGTGCGTCCCCGTGGCGTCGCTGATCGTGACCGTTTCTCGCCCTGGCTGGGACAGGTCGACGCGGGTCTCGCGCTGTGGCTTGTCATCGAGATACACCACCTCACGCCGTGAGCCATCGTCGTGCCACTCGATCTGCGTCCGCGTCTGCGGGCCCTGTGGGATCACGCGCTGCTCAACGACACGCCCGCGCGAGTCGTACGCGGTCTGCTGCAAAAGCAGGCGCTGGCCGGCGCGATAGTGCGCCTCCTCGATCACGCGCCCGGCGCTGTCGTATCGCGTGGTCTGGCGCGAGTGTTCGGCATCGCGGACGGCTTCGATGATGCGGCCCTTTTCGTCGCAGCCACAGCGTGAAAAGCTGGCGGGACAGACTCCAACTGAGCAAGGCCGCGACGAAAGCTCGACCTGCACGTCGGCGCACTCGCGGCATGGGACGCCAGGCCCGCAGACCGAGCGCACGCGGCAGAAGCGCTCGACCAAGCCATCGCTGTCGAGATCGAAGGCCTCGACGGTGCAGTCGCCAGCGTAGGAATAGACCACGTGGACGGTGCGCCCCGTGCTGCGGTCGGGGAAGCGCGACTCGTACGGACGCCCATGCTCATCAAACAGCATGGTCTCGTCATGGTGCGAGGTTCGGCTGAGCAGGCGACCCTTGTCGTCGCAGAGGCAGCTTTGGTAGCCGAGGCAGCGATCTCCTGGACACGGCCTGGCTTGCAGACCCGTGGCCCAGCCTGGGCGCTCCGATGCGGAACCCTGCGTAATCATCCTCGGAACATCAGGGCATATCCCAGGATGTGCATTTGTCGAGGCTGGCGAGCCCGATCCAGCGCTGGCTGCCGGCGCCGCTGGGCCGGCTGGTGTCGCGCGCTGCTGGCGGGCTCCGCAGCCCAGATAGACCGATACGGCCAGCGCGGCCACGTACCACAGCGACCGGGAAAGACGCTTGGTGAGCGCGGTTCGCGTCAAGGGAACAGGCGGGATCGCGGTCACGGGGCTAGTCGTCGCCATGCTCTGGGTCCGCCGGCTGGTCAGTTGCCGAGACAGTCTTCGCGCACCCGCTCGAAGTCGCGCTGGTAACGCAAAAGCTCGCAGGCGTTGCTGAGTGTGCCGGCCAAGTTGGCAGGGTAATCGTCGGTATAGACCTTGGTAAGCCCGTCGCTGCTGGCGATGATGAAGTGCCGCCCGTCTGGCATGCCATAGCTGGCAGTGACCGACTCTTCAAAAAAGCCGGGCAGAACGGCGAGCGGCATCTCGGCCGCGACATCCCACAGCCGAACGCCCTGCTCACCACTGGTCACCAAGAGACGCCGGCCATCGGGCGACGGTGCCACTGAGGTGACATCGTCGGCAAACCCCGCGAGCACGTTCAGGGCGCTGCCGGTCTGAGGATCCCAGATGCGCACGCTGCGATCGCTCGAAGCGGTGACGACGCGAAGCTCGCCTGGCGCAGCGCCCGTCGGGACAAAGAACTCTGCGCGGTTGACGCGTCCGCTGTGCCCGCGCAGCGAGCGAAGCGCGGCCCCCGTGCGACCGTCTCGAATCCATGTCTCGCCTTCGCTGCCGGTCGAGACCATGAGCTTTCCGTCCGGTGAAAACGCCAGCCAGTTGGCGTTGCCGCTGTGCCCTGGAACCTCGGCGGTCTGGGCACCGGTCTTGGGATCCCAGAAGCGCAAGACATGATCGAAGCCCGCCGATACCAAGCGATCGCCGTCAGGGGAAAACGCGACGGCAAACACCGGCCCCGCATGCCCGTGCAAGACCCGCAGCGGCTGACCGCTCTGCCCATCCCATAGACGCACGTCGTAGTCGCTGCTGGCCGTTGCAACCAACGATCCATCGGGGGAAAACGCGGCCATGTTGACGAGGTTGGTGTGGTCGCGAAGCTCGCGGATCAGTGCTCCGCCGGGCCACGCCCACAGGCGGGCTGTGTGATCTTCGCTGGAGGTGATAATGCGCGTGCCTTGTCGCGAAAAGCTGGCGCTGGTGACGCCTCGGCGATGCCCTTGCAAGATGGCCACCGGCTGCCCAGCGCGAACATCCCAGATGCGCGCGGTCTGGTCATAGCTGGCGGTGACCACCCGATCGCCGCTGGGTGAAAATGCCGCGGTGTAGATATGGCTGCTGTGGCCATACAAGACGGCGACGGCGCGCTCGACTCCGACGTTCCACAGGCGCACGGTGCGGTCACTGCCCGCACTGACAAAGTGTTTGCTGTCCGACGCAAAGTCCAAGCCATAGACGCTGCCATAGTGCCCGCCGAGCTTGGCCTTGAGAGTGCCGCTGCGCGCATCCCACAGCTTGAGCATGCCGTTTGCCCCGGCCGTTGCTAGCCATGCGCCATCGGGGGAAAACACAAGCACCTGAATCAGCTCTTCATGGGGCAGGACAGCGGGTGGGCTTTCGCCGACCTGCATGGTTTCGGCAAGCTGCGCGCCGTCGGGGCCTAGCGGTGGCGGGCCGGTATCCGGGGCCGTCGGAGCTTCGGCTACGTTCCACAGACGCACGCTTTGATCCCAGCCCGCCGTGGCCACGCGCTGCCCGTCAGCCGTAAACGCGGCCAGATAGAGACGGGCGTTGTGCCCAACCAAGACGCGCAGCAAGCGCCCGCTGCCGGCATCCCAGATGCGAGCCGAGCGATCCCAGCTTGCGGTCAAGATGCGACGTCCATCGCGTGAAAACGTGGCCGTCGTCACGCGGTCACGGTGGCCGGCCAGCGTGTGCAGCAAGCGGCCGCTTTGTACATCCCAGATGCGAGCCGCGCCATCATGCCCCGCCGTCACCACGGCGCTGCCATTGGGGGAAAACTGCCCGTTTTCCACGGCCACGCCATGGCCGACTAGCTCGTGCAAGAGCCGACCACTGCTGACTTCCCAGAGCCGAGCCGTCCCATCGGCGCTGGTGGTCAGAACCGTCTGTCCATTGGCTGAAAAGCTGGCGCTGGTCAGCATCTGGCGATGCCCCGAAAACGTCAGCAGCTGGCGGCCGGTCCGCGCGTCCCAGATGCGCGCCGTGCGGTCGGTGCTGGCCGTCAAAACCAGGCTGCCGCTGGGGTCAAACACCGCGCTGTCCACGCGATCGGTGTGACCATGCAGCGGCTGGCTGTTCCGGGCCAACGAATACGCGGTCATCAGGCCCTCTTTGGCCAGAAGCGGTACCGGTCGCCCAGCCCGCAGAGCCGGGGCCACCGCCTTGATGGCCAACGCCAACGCCGTACCGTCTTGGCCGGGCTGCATCACCAAAAGCGATGCTCGCGCTCCGCGCTCGGTGGCCAGATCGAAGTCACGGCCACGCAGCTCGCGATAGTGAACAAAGCGCTGCGCCGCTAGGCCCAAGAGCACCAGCACAAGCCCGGCGCCCAGCGCCAGCGGCCAGGGCAGCCCCGGTCGCGGCAGTGGCCCCAAGGTTCCCGGCGGACGCGAGCGAAGGGCTTGCTGGCGACTGCTGCGGTTCTGCCGGCAGTCTTCGATGAGCTGGCGGACCGCCCCGTCGATCTCACCGGGGCGCTCGCCCAGCCAGCGCTCTGCTTCGGCAAGCTGGGTACCTGACAGCGTCGATGCAGGCACCGCCGGCTGAGCCGCCTCGCTGCTGACTTGCCCGCTTGCAGGTGCCGGCGACGAAGCCACTGACGTCGGCCGTGCTGCCATGCCATCAGCGTCGGGGCGGGGCAAGACCAGCGTCGTCATGCTGCGATGCCAGGTCGCAAACCGCTGCTCATCCCGGTGCATTTGGGCGAGCTGCGGCCAGGTCTCTGACAACACGGAATGAACCAACTCGACGCTGTCTTGCGTCTCGTCGATGTGGATAAGTCCACTGTCCAATAGTGCGGCCAGGCCCGCCGCCGACGTCGCCTCTAGCGAGCTGCTGGCCGTCGCTTCGTGCAGTCGCCAAGCCGCAAGCGACAGAGGTCGCGCAAGAAGCAGTCCGCGCTCGCTGCGACCGACGATTGAAAGCAGAGGCAAGAGCGCCCGCCGAGCCGCGCTATGACTTGGCAAAGACGCCCAGGCGGCATCTGCCCAGCGCTGCAGGCTATGCCGCAGCCCCCCCAGCTGCTGATAGTCTGCGCAGCGTAGAGATCCTTCCTGCCCTTGCTGCCACAGCGCGTGCAGCACAAACGACAGGTGGGGCAAGACGGCAGCCCCGCGCTCGCTGACTTCTTGGGTCAGCGCCGCAAGATCGCTGCCGATGGCCGAGATCAGCGCCGCTTCGACGTCGCGCCCTGCGGCTCGCGCCGGCTCGCGCACGATGGCCATCCACTCGGATAGCTCTAGGCCCGCAGGTACGTACACAGTGGGCGCGTCGAGCCAGGGCACAAGCTGTGGCGCGGCGCCGGACAGAGCATCCAGGCAGTCGGTCCGCACCGCGATCAGCACCGTCGGCTCGGGCCCCCTATCTGCCCCGCCAAAGCCCTGAGCAAGCTGCTGCAGCAGGTTGCGCTGGGCCAAGCCAAGCTCTGCAGCCGCTAGCTCTTCGGCGTGGTCGATGAACAGAAGGGTTTTTTCCGATCCGGCTTTTGCGCGCAGCGCGCCCAGCAGGTCTTCCGCAGCCCCAGACAGGCCCTGCCTCGCTAGCTGCTCAAATGGATCAAGCCCCGGATGCGCGATGACCACACCGTGCATCGACAAGCTGCCTAGCGACGGGAGTAACCCGGCCATGATCAGCGAGGTCTTGCCGCTGCCACAGGGCCCCGTCAGCAAGAGCTTTTTCGCCCCGCCCTGCAGCCGCTCGATCACGCGCTGCGTCAGTCGACGACGGCCATGGAAGCGATCGGCATCGGCCAGGCCGTAAGGCCGCAGGCCACGATAAGGATTGCTGAGTGCGTCAGGCATGACCGCAGAGCCGCATCATCTCGTTCCGCGCGGCGGCCGGCAAGCTGGACGATGCAGGCACGATACCTGCCACCCGATTTTCTGCCGCGTCAGGTGCGCCGGATGACAGCTGGCTGTCCGTCGGGGTAACGTGTGGACATGCAGACCCATCGCCTATCTAGACTACGCCGTTTCAGAGTGCGCCGCGGTCTTGTGGCCGTAGGAGCCCTGGTGGTCATGGCCGCCGCGCCTGGCTGTGGCAACCCAGCGCCCCCAGCGCCCACTCAGTACATGGACCTAACGTACACCGTGAAACCCCCCGGCACCACCACGGGCAACACGCCCTTGAAGCTGCCCGTCGTCACCGAGGTACTGCAGTGCCAGCGCTTTGGCCAAAAGATCGTCGTCGCCGCCACCGGAGGCGCAGCCGGCATCACTATCTCGCTGCAGGGCCTGGGTGCTGCCCCCTATGCCTCCATGCGCATCGACAAGGACACCGTCAGCGTCGGAGAAATCAGCCTAAAGCTGCCGCTTAGCCTGGATGCCCGCACGTTCGAGACATCGAACCCCATGACCTGGGTCACGTCTGACCGCGCCGCTGAGCTTGTCTGCAGCATCCGCGTCAAGGGGCCGGATCCCTTCGCCTTGTTCGAGGGCGATTTCTCGTGCAGCACGCTGCCTGGTGGCCTGCGCGATGTGCAAGCGGCGGCGCAGTTTCGTGCCATCCCCTGCCCATAGGCACGCGTGCGGAGCAGGCGGCAGGATGGGCGCTTTTCCTTGGCTTGTCGTCGGCACATTCGGCTTCCCGCCCACCGGGGATGAAGTATGATGCCGCTCGATTTGCATGCTGCAGGCACCGACCGATAGCGAGCCTTCTAGCCCTGGCCTTTCGTCCCCGCCGACGAGGCTAGATCGCGCGTCTTTGCTATCGGGGTTTTCGCCCAAGGCGCCAGGCTGGATACGCACCGTGCTTGGCGTGTTGTTGCAAGGCCTGCTGATCTGGCTCGCCATCCGCTCGGTGGACTTTTCGCTGTTCAAGAGCGCGCTGTGGACCGCAGACCATCGCTTTCTGGCCGCGGCGGTGCCAGCCGTGGCCGTCTGCATGCTGGCCGGCAGCCTGCGCCTGTGGCTGCTTCTGCGGGTGCTGCCGGTACAAGGACCCGGCGTCGGACTCGGCGCGCTGACTTCGATTTATCTCGCCACATCGGCCGCACACAACCTGTTGCCGTCGCCAGCCGCCTTCGTCGTGCGCACCGTGCTCTTGCAGCGCGGGCACGGCTACACCACGGGTCGCTTGGTCGCCAGCCAGCTTGTCACCGCCATCATCGACGGACTCTGCCTGGGTCTTTTGGCCGTCGGTGTGGCGCTGTACACGCCCCTGCCCTATGCCCTGAACAAGGCCATGTTCATCGGCGGAGCCATCGGAGCCGGTGGCGTCATCGCGTTTCTGGCCGTGTCCTGGATCTGGGGGCGCCAGCACCCCGATGCCCTGCGCGACGGAGAAGACATCGCCGCCGAGAGCGCCGGATTTCTGCGACGAACCGCTCAGGCCATGCAGCTTCTGCGGCGTCCGGGTCTGTGGCTGGCGGGCCTTGGCTGCTCGCTTCTCGTCGAGGTCGCCAATGCGCTCAGCATCGGCATGGCCGCAGCGTCCGTCGGCACCCAGCTTGGCTTTGGCACCTGCGTCGTCCTCATGATGATCGGGCGTTTGGCCAGCCTCGCACCGTCGACACCGGGCCAGTTTGGCGTCATTGAGGCCGGCCTAGTCATGGGCTTTTCCGCCCTGGGCATCGACACCTCGCGCGCCCTGGCCATCGCCGTCCTTTATCACATGGTCCACTTCGTGCCCGTCACTCTCGTCGGCCTGTTCGAGCTTCGACGGCAGTGGAACCTTTGCCTGCCCACCGACAGTCGGGGCCAGCCGACTGCGCGGCGCTCTCTGTGGCAGCGCTCTGCCAGCCGCACAAACTCGCCATGACGATCCGCGCCGCTCGCACGTCTTTACTTGCCACACGATTTTGTCAGTCCTATTTGTTTCTTTCTTGCGCCTTGCCCTAGTCGTCAGAAAACGCAGCACCCTGTAGCACATACGTAGCAACCTAGCCGCCCTCTGGGCCTTAATCCTAGATACCTAGATAAAAAACCATGAGCTCGCTTCCCGTCCCCGCGTCTCCTCCTCCGTCGCCTGGCTCATCGCATCCTGCGTCGCCGGGCAGTCGCTTGGAGCGGCTGTGCTCTCGCTATGTCACCTTCGCAGCGCGTCGTGGCGGCGTCATCCTGCTGGCGGCGCTGCTCCTTGGGCTCTTGGCCGGAAGCTACGCCAAGCAACTTGAGCTACGCACCGATCTCGCTGAGCTACTGCCCGAGAGCCACCCCTCGGTCGCGGCCCTGCGCAAGATCGCCGGCCGTCAGAAGAGCGCCACCAACCTGGTCTTGATCGTCGACAGCCCCGACCCGCTCGCCAACCGCCGCTTCTTCAAGGCGCTAAAGACCAAGCTCGATCCGCTGATTCCCAGCGTGTTCTCGTCGATTCAGTGGCGTCCCGACGACGAAGTGCCGCGCTACGCCGCCAAGTGGAAGTGGCTGTACGCGGAAAAGAGCGAGCTAGAAAAGGCCGAGTCGCTGCTCGACCGCATCCTCGCCCGTCGCAAGCTGCCGGTGTTCGTCGACTTGGAAGGCGATGCCGAGGCCGAGCTAACCGCGCTGCGCCGCGATCTTGACTCGCGCGTGGTCTTGGCGTCCAGCACCCCGCAGCCGCAGCCCGTCGTGGTCCCCCCCGAGCAGGCTGGCAGTCCCGAGCTGAAAGAGACGTATTTTTCCAGCCGCGAAAACGGCATCGACTCGGTCGGCGTGATGCTGTGGCGACAGCGCGACGGCTTCGCCACCATGGGCGACAAGCAGACATTTCTGACGGTGCAGGGCATCGTCAACGACCTGAACCCGACGTCGTTTCACCCCCAGATGAAGGTCCATTACACCGGCCACATCGCGCTCGCGCTGGGTGAACAAAAGACGGTGCAAGAAAACATCACGATGGCCACCATGGTCTGCGTCGCCGTCGTCATGCTGGCGATTTATCTGTATTTCCGCCGCATCGGCATGCTGCTGGTGATTACGCTGCCTGCGCTGTACGGCGTCTTGCTAGCCCTGATGCTGGCGCAGGTGCTAATCAAGTATCTAAATATCAATACAGCCTTTCTAGTATCAATCATTATTGGCAATGGCATCAATACACCAATTATGCTTTTAGCCCGTTATGGCGAAGAGCGGCGCTCGGGTCGCTCGACGGAGCGAGCGCTGAGCATTGCGCTGTCAGCCACCATGCTCGGCACCGCGACCGCCATGCTGGCCGCCAGCATCGCCTATGGCAGCTTGACCTTCACCGACTTCCGCGGCTTCAGCCAGTTCGGTGTCCTCGGTGGCGCCGGCATGATCTTGGTGTGGTTGTCCTCGATCGTGCTCGCTCCCCCGCTGGTGTTGCTCGGCGAGCGGCTGATTCCCGGCGTGTTCACACCCAAGCCCAGCTTGTGGCACTGGCCGTTCGGACTTCTGGGCCGCCTGCTCGCTTGGCGACCGATTTCTGTGGCGTTTGTCTCGGTGCTGCTGTTTGCCGCGGCGCTGCTGCCACTGCGCAAGTACGCCGTCGACCCGCTGGAGTGGAACTTCAACAACCTGCGCAGCGATCCGACGGAGTCTGAGAAGCTGTGGGGCCGCGCCGATTCGCTGGGCATGGGCAACGTCGGCGCCGGCTACATCGGTAACGATGGCGTCTTGCTGGTCGACTCACCCGAGCAGGCCGACATCGTCGCTGAAGCCATGCGCAAGCAAGACAAGGCGCGCGGCGACAAGCACACGCTGGCGACGGTGCGCACGCTGAATTCGGCCCTGCCGACGGAGCAAGACGAAAAGCTGGCGATCCTCGCGCGCATTCGTCACAAGCTCGACCAGAACCAGTCGCTGATGGACGAGAGCGAGTGGAAGGATCTGCAAGCCTTCCGCCCGCCTGAGTACCTGCGTCGCCTGACCGCCGACGATCTGCCCAAGCTGGTGCTGGAAGCCTTTACTGAATCCGACGGACAGCGCGGGCGCTTGATTGGCATCGACGCCGACTTCACCAACTATGCCGGCTGGAACGGCCATGACCTGATCCGCTTGTCGGAATCGCTGACCGTGCAGGCACTGGGCAAGACCTGGGTGGCAGCCAGCGCGGGATCGATCTTTGCGGGCATGGTCGATGCCATCCATCGCGACGCCCCCAAGCTGACGCTGATCGCGCTGGTCGGTGTGGTCAGCTTGGTGATCCTGATGTTCGGCCCGCTGGGCGCCTTGCCCGTGCTTCTGACCGTCGCGGTCGGCATGACCTGGCTCTTGGGGATTCTCGGCCTGATCAACCTGAAGCTGAACTTCATGAACTTCGTGACCATGCCGATCACGCTGGGTGTCGGGGCTGACTACGCCGCCAACATCTGGTCGCGCCTGCGAACAGAGGGCCCGGCCAGCATCCGCAGCATCATCACCGACACGGGATCCGCGGTGGCGCTGTGCTCGGCCACGACGATTATCGGCTATTCGACGCTGCTTCTGGCCAGCAACCGGGCGCTGCGCTCGTTTGGCTTGGCCGCGGACATCGGCGAAGTCACCTGCTTGTTCGCCGCCGCAACCCTGCTGCCCGCCGTGGCCGTGCTCTATGCCAAGCTGCAGGCGCGCTTCCAAGCGACGCAGCCCGCCGAAGCCCCGGTGCAGAGCTAGCCGGCCGCTCCCCTTTGTTTGCTCACTCGTCACGCCCAGAAAGCGAGAGCGGACCTGCGTCATGCAGCCTCGGAAGAAATACAAAGTTGCTCTGGTCAGTGAGATGTACCTGCCGCGCATCGGCGGCCTTGAGCTTCACGTTCGCGACCTAGCCCGCGAGCTTTCCCGTCGCGGGCACGACGTACATGTGGTGTGCAACACACCGGGGCCGGCCAGCTATGACGACGGCGTGACGCTGCATCGCCTAGGCTTGCCGCGCTTGCCGTTCTTACAGACCATTCGCGATCCCTCGGCCGCGGCGGCTCTGCGTCGGCTGTTCGAGCGCGAGCGCTATGACATCGTCCACGTGCAAGCGGCGTTTCTGCCGATGACCCACGTCGCGACCTACCAAGCGCGTCAGCTTGGCATTCCCTGCCTATTCACCGAGTGTTCGTGGCTGGGAGCCGGCTGGCTGCGCTTCTTTGAAGCCCTGCACCGCGTCTCGGACTGGGGGCACTGGCCGACGCTGCTTTCCGGGGTCAGCCAGTGCGTCGCCGATCAGCTAGCGCGCATCACAGGTCGAGACGATGTCTTCGTGCTGCACAACGGCGTCCACGTGGCCGATTGGAAGACGCAGCCGCGACCGCCGATCCGCCCGCGCGTCGTCAGCGTCATGCGCTTTACCAACCGCAAGCGCCCCTTTGACGTCGTGCGCGCCATCCCACGCGTGCATGCCCAGCTTCCCGAGCCGCTGCGGCCCGTGTTCACGCTGATTGGCGACGGCACCGCCCGCCGCAAGGTCGAGCGAGAAGCTGCCCAGCTTGGCGTCACGCAGCACCTTGAGCTTCCCGGCTTTCTCGACCGCCCGAAGATCCGCGAGATCTTCGAGGAATCGACGCTCTTCGTCTTGCCCACCGAGCGCGAAGCCATGAGCATCGTCTGCGTCGAGGCGCTGTCTGCTGGCTTACCTGTCGTGGCCATGAATAAGGGCGGCGTCGCCGACGTCGTAGCCCACGGCTCAGAAGGATATCTGGCGAACAATCGCGACGAGTTCGCCGACTTCATCGTGCGACTGCTTGCCGATCCCGTGCTGCGGCAGCGCATGGCGCAGCAGGCCACGACGCGCGTCGGACGCTTCGCGTGGGAACACATCATCGAGCGACAGCTCAACGTCTATGACTTGGCCGTGGCGCGCGAGCGAAAACAGACCGAGCCCCTCCTCGATCGCTTTGGTCTGCCGCTGAACGAAAAGACCGTCGCAGTTTGCTAGAGTGGCGGGCGCAGGTCGCCGACGCCTTGCACCGATCGGCACGTCCGCACAGGAGACACGCAATGTTTGGCTTACCCAATATCGAGCAGTACTTTTACTCGTTCACGACGGGCAGCGTGCATGTTCAGGACCTGGAAAAAGAGCTGCGCGATCTGCGCGGCTTTCTTTCCGCTCACGGCGTCGTCGCCCGCACCGCCGTCGATGTCGGCTGTGGTGATGGCCACGTAACCGCCAGGCTGCGCGACCTTCTGCAGCTTGACACCATCCATGGCTTCGAGATCAACCCGCGCCTCGTCGAAAAAGCCCGTCGCCGCGGCTTGCCGATCGTGCTGGCCGATGTCCTTTCGATGACCGTGACCGGCAACTTCGACGTCGCCATCACCTATGGCGCGATGCACCACTTCCGCGATGCTGAGCCCTTCATCGCCGCCCTGCGCCGCTTGAGCCGTCGCTATGTCTTGGTTGTCGACAGCACCGTGCGCACGACGCTGCTGCACCGCTTCACCGGGGCCCCATGGTTCCCGCTGGAGGCATCGCCCTATCGCATCCGCACCGTCGACGAAATCGTTGCGGCCATGGAAGCAAGCGGCCTGCGCATCCTGGGTCGCCACACCAACGAAAACGCCAACATCTGGCACGATCGCTCGTTCATCTTGGGCGAGCGCAGCGATGCCGACACCTCGCAACGCCATGAACCCGCGCGCTACAGCGGATCCGTCTAGCAGCCCGGAGACCCGCCCATGCAGATCCTCATCACCGTCGATATGGAGCAAGACTGCCCGCCGTACCTGAGCACCTTTTTCGGCGTCTTGCAGGGCACACCGCGGGTGCTGGCTCGGCTCAAGCAGCTTGGGATCCGCGGCACGTTCTTTACGACCGGCGATGTCGCTCGGCGCTTTCCCCAGGTGGTGCAAAGCATCGTCGAGGCTGGGCACGAGCTAGGCTGTCACGGCGATAGCCACAAGCGCTTCAGCCTGATGTCGCCCGACGAGGCCGAGCGCGAGGTCCGCGATGCCTCGGCCACGCTGCGCAGCTTTGGCGAGGTTGTGTCGTTTCGCGCCCCCAACCTCGACTTTCCCGAGCCGTTTCTGCCCATCTTGTCGCAGCACGGCTATCGCGTGGACTCGTCGATCGGGCGCCACAAACCCGGCTCGTTCTTCGTCGAGCCCAGCCGCGCGCACGGTCTGTCCCGCATTCCCGCCTCAGTGGCCCCCTCGTGGCTGCGTATTCCAGCGAGGCTGCGCAGCGCGCTCTTGTCGCAGCTACGCGGCCCGGCTGTCTTTTTCTTTCACCCCTGGGAATTCGTCGACGCGACCGGCTGGCCGATTCCGCTCGACTGCCGCTATCGCACCGGGCAGCCCGCCTTGGACTCGCTGGCCGCAACCGTCGATTTTTTCCGGCAGCGCGGTGCCACCTTCCACACCATGCGCGAGCTTGCGCCCAACTAACTGCCGGGCCAGCGCCCGTCGGGAGGCATTCCCCGTGAGCCGACTCATCCCCCGCCCCTGCCCTCGCTTTTGCTTGCGCAGTCTTGTCCGCAGCCAGGCGCTGTGGCTGTGCCTGATCGGCCTGGGCCTGCTGGTGTCGCCTGCGCGGGCACAGGTCAAGCGGATGGTCCCACTTGCGGGCTGGCCCCAGGAAAAGCTTGTGTCGCTGGCTCCGCTTCTGCGCAGCACCGACATCGCGGTGATCGAGTCAAAGCCCGACGGCCACCTGCGCCAGCTTTCGCTGTTCACGTTCGTCGCCGCCCCGCCCAGCGTCGTGCGCGAGGTGCTGTGGCGAGCCGACCAGTATCGCGAATATGTCCAGAACTTTAAGAAGTCAATCGTATCTAACAATCCAGACGGCAGCTTCGATTATAGTTATCAGCTAAGCTATGGTGTATTTTCCGTTGAAGGAACAAATCGTTATTTGCAATTGCCTGCAAATCAGCAAATGGCCGGGGCGCCGGTCGAGATTCGCGATATCGATCCCAACTTTGATTATTCGGTACGCCGTTTTCGCTTTGAATTTTACAGTGTATACGGCGGCACCCTGCTTGTTATGTATGGCTTTACTGAAGTGACGAAGTCCGGCGGCATGATCGCCAAGGTTCTGGAAAAAGTCCCGACGCTGGAACAGGGTATGGCACTGGTCGCACAGAGCACGCTCTTGCTGCAGGTCAAGCGCCGGGCTGAGCAGGTCGCACCGATTGCAGCGCTTCCCGCGCCATCCCAATCCGCATCGGTTGACTTCTTGGCAGACCGCGGCACCGTGGTCTTATTGCGCAGTCAGGGGGGCCGCCTTTCTGAGGTATCGCTTATTGATCGAACCCCCGCTCCTTCGCAGTTTATTTCGGCATTGGTCGAACAGACGTCAGACTGGAAGAACTATATCCCCAGCATTACGCAGAGCGTCGGAGCCGGCGCGCAAGACACGACCAGCATGGTGGATATCGAGCAGTCACTGCCCCTTTTGTCTTTTCGCACAACCTATGGCGCCCGCGTCCAGGGCCGCACCATGGACATGATGGGGCTGTCTGGGGACCTCAAAGGCGCACGCATGCGCTGGGACCTCGTGCCGATGCGCCAAGGCGGCACGCAGATCGTCCTGCGATCGTCGATGCAGTACGACCGCGCGAGCTTGGTCATGCGCCAGCTTTACAAGCTTGAGCCGCTCATGGAATACGGCGTCAACGTCGGCATGCAGCTAGTCATCTTGGAAGCCATCCGCACGCGAGCCGAGCGCACGAGCGGCCGCCCGCGTCCCCCCGTCGCATTCGGGCCCGAGACGCAGGTCTATTAGAGCGCGGCACCGGATTGGCGCGAGCCTGCTACGCTGCCTTCATGCGACCCCATGGCCTGCTGTTGCTTGTCTTGCTGGCCTGCCGATCGCCAGCGGTCGTGCCGCCGCGCAGCGACGTTTCGGCAGCGGCCCGCTCGGCGAGCCCGGCGTCTGCGCATGCGCCATCGAGTGCCGCACGTTCAGTCCCCAGCGCTGCGCTACCCGATGCGGCGCTGCCGTCGACAGCCGAGCATAAAGACGCCTGCCCACTTCCCGCGGATGCGCCAACGCTCGATATTCCCGTCGGTGGCCGCCGCACCAGTCCAAGCGGTCTTTCCGTGCAGTACCAGGGCACCTCGCACGATCAGTACGACGATGGGCGCTTCGAAGTCTTGGCCCACCTGGTGTTCCGTCGCGGCAACGACGAAGCGCAGCGCATGCCAAGCGCGCTTAGCCCGCCGACAAGCAGCCAGATCCTCGGCCACTGCGTCCGCCTGCTTGCGGCCCGCGACACAAGCGCCCTTGTGCAGCTAGCGCCGATGCCGCCATCGCCGCCGCAAATTCGCCACCTGGGCGACGGACGCTGCGAGCCAAGCCCACGCCCTGGTACCCCTTGCAAAGATGGCGAAGGCTACTGCGTCTTGTCCTGGGGAAAGCCCGGCGGCTGGAGCAGCGCGCTGTGGTGTCGCGGCGGCCGCTGGGTCATCGAAGAAGAACGTAACCTGTAGCTGCGTGGCTACTTCAGCTCCAGCGAGGTCCGGGCATAGACCTCTTCTTTGCCGTTGATCAGGCGCGTGATCAGCACCTGATACTTGCCACCCGGCTTGAAGCCCTCTTCGGTCTTTAGGTTCACTTCCGAGATCAAGATCGTCGCCGTCTGCTTGGTCTTGATCGGATAGGCCTGCACGGGCTCACGCGGCTCGGCGGACTTGCTGGCGGCCTTGGCCGCTTGGCCCAGCTCATAAAAGACGATGTTCACGTCGGGCGATCCGGGAGACTTCTTCAAGTGCGCAACGAAGTGGACCTTCCACGACTCGCTGTCGGAGTTCTTGGTCAGCGTCGCGCGGGCCTCGCTCTTCAAGTCCGACTGAAACGTCGAAAGCGCGGGGTTAAGCATGCGCTCGGTGATGACGATGGTGCCAGGCGCTGGCCCCCCGGCTTGCGCATGCGGCGCACCTGCGACGAGCAGCGCCAGTGAAAAACCCAGTACACGAAGGAGCGATGAAGTGGCCATGAAGTTCCTCCACAGAACGAATGCGCGATGCAGAGCCGCGCCGATAGTGCGTTGACTTGCTGTCTGCTTGCCGACGATCTGTCGACGGGCCGGCTGTCTTACGGGGCAGCCGAGTGTTCCGCGGGCGTGCCCGGCGCGGCTAGCGCATCGATGACACGCTGCAGGTCTTCCCACACCTGCCGCTTGGCGCTCGGCGTGCGCAAAAGGTATGCGGGGTGATACGTCGGCATCACGGGAATGCCTTCCCACTGTGCGAACTGGCCGCGCAGGCCGCTGATCGGCGCCGTCGTCCGCAGCAAGTACTGCGTCGGTGTGCGCCCCAGCGCGACGATGGCTCGCAGCCCCGGCCGCAGCGCCAAGAGCTGACGACGCAAAAACGGTGAGCACGCCGCCATCTCGTCCGGCTGGGGCGTGCGGTTGTCTGGCGGGCGGCACTTGACCACGTTGGCGATGTACACCGCCTGCCGCGACAGGTGCGGCACGATCTGGGCATAACCGCGGCGCTTGGCTTCACCCGCCATCGCATCGATCATCCGATCCAGAAGCTGCCCAGCCGCTCCGACAAAGGGCCGCCCCAAGCGGTCTTCATCGGCCCCCGGTCCTTCGCCGACAAAGGCCAGCCAGGCATCGGGACTGCCGTCGGCAAAGACCAGGTTGTTGCGACCGTGACACAGCTTGCAGCGCTGACAGTCGCCCAGCAGTCGACGCAGCTCGGAAAGGCCGTCTGCCCCGCGCAGCGCGCCGGCTGGCGGCAGCTCGGGATAGCTCGCTTCGACCAAGGAAAAGCCTCGCCCAGCTGCAGCCGATGGCAGGGCTCGCGCCGATGGGACCTGCGGCGCCCGCGGTGCCGATGCGGCAGCCACTGCCGACACGGGCACCGACGACGGCGCAGCGATCGCGGCCAGCGCCGCAGCCCCAGGGCCTGCGGTTGCGGGCGGCCCGACGTGCTCAGCCACCGACGCGCTGCTCGGGTCTGTATGTGGTGCCCCGTATGCCCCAGGAAAGTCATAGCGCCCCCCGCTAGGCCGAGGTGTCGCGCGCGACTTCGGTACGCCCGACACGCCCTGTTCCTGCAGCTTGCGCAGACGTGCTCGCGTCGCTCGCGTTAGCTGCAGCAGCTCTTCTTCGGGGGCTGCGGCGGGCGGCGCCTGCACATGCTCGGCCACCATCGCCTGCCCCTCAGAAGTCGAAGCGTCCTGTGTCCTATCACCGTCGCGGAGGCTGCCGCGTCGGTCTTGTTCCTGGGCTGCCGTCGGTTCCATCGCCGCGGGTTATACCACTGCCCGCCGCCACACGAGATCGCAGATCCCCCGCTTCGCGAAATCCGCGGTGTGGCATCGGCGCTTGTGGGTCCCGCTGTTCCGTTCCGGCACTGGCAGGGCTCAAGCGGGCAGGGCCGAAAATTGACAGCGTCGACGGGCCGTCCTTACAGTCGAGGCCCCGAAAAGTGCGTGGCCTGCAGGCTTGGCTCCTCAAGGTGTGGGCCGCGCGCCCTGCTCTGTGAGGCAACCATGAAGACATCTCACGTGTTGGCCGTTCCGGCGCTAGCCCTGACGTTGCTGTCCTTGGGCTGTGGGCCACAGGATCCCGACAGCCGCAGCCTGCCGCAGGCAGGCGACACACTGCCCGAGTCACGCCCGACGGTATCGCCAACGGATTACATGCTCGTCCAGCCCGCGGTAACCCGCATCTGGGGCAGCGGTGACAAGGATGTCTGGGCGGTGGGGCCCAACGGCCTGATGCTGCACTGGAACGGCAAGGTGTGGCGCAGCGTCGCGGTTCCGACGGGCAAGGATCTCTTGTCCGTATGGGGCAGCAGCGACAAAGACGTCTGGGCGGTGGGCGAAGCTGGCGTCGTCATTCACTGGGACGGCAGCGCCTGGAGCCGCGCCACCACCCCCGTCCCCGACACATCGGCGCTCAACGATATCTGGGGTACCAGTGGCAGCAACATCTGGGCCGTCGGAGACCGCGGCGTCATCATCCAGTACGACGGCTCGGGCTGGGGCTCGTTCAGCCTGCCTTCGATCAACCATCTTTTGACGGTCTGGGCAGCCAGCACCACCGACGCATGGATCGGCGGTGACCTGGGCATGCTCTTGCGCTGGGACGGCAGCAGCTGGACCGAGCAGCCAAGCAACAGCACCCTGCCCTTTATCCACATCCGCGGCACCGCAGCAAACAAGGTCTGGGCCACTCGCAAAGACAACAACGTCTGGACTTTTGACGGCACCAAGTGGGCGCGCATCTCGGGCGGCTATCAGGCCTCTCGCCTGTGGATGAGCTCGGACACCGACGTCTGGCTGTACGGCACCTACGACACCTATCGCTACAACGGCACGATGTGGAGCGTCGTGTCGCTCTTCGGACTCTCGGCGCTGTGGACCAATGGGCCGAGCGCCGGCTGGGCCAACGCCGGCACGTCGATGATCCGCAACAGCGGCGGAACCTGGTCGATCAACTGGTAGCCGACGGCGGCATCACCGGGCAGCGCGCCGAGCCACGGTCACAACACACCCAGTGCGTGACACAGCCGCCACAGCCCGATGCGCAGGTGGCCGTCCTCGATGCTCTGCCGTCGTCGCCACAGCTCGATCAGCGGCACAAAAGACAGCGAGCTCGTCGCCACGCTCTCGGCATCGACCTCGGCCACCAGTGGATAAACCTGCTCGGGGGTGGCACCGACAGCGGGATAGTACTTACCACCTAAGGGCCAGCTACGCAGTGTGCGCAGTCCGAACTGCTGACGAAGCTGCAGACCCAGCCAGGCCTCGGCCTGCGTCAGGTCGACGATGCTGCGCGGCAGGCGCCACGCCGGGTTGGTGGCAAAGCGCGACTGCCCGGTAAACGCCTGCACCGCCGGCAGATCGCGCAGCTCGATCCCGACGAAGACCTGACCCGCTGCGTCGCCCACGCGCAGCACCGGGAAGACCGAGACGGTGTTGCTGCTGCTGGGGTTCGGCAGCGCGCACTCAAGGACATCGCTCGCCACCATCTGACCATCGGCTGCGTGCTCAGCGATGCACAGGCGCTCGATGCGCAGAAACGGCGCAGGCGGGTCATCGCGGCCAGCAGTCTGCGCGGCAACTGGCGCAAACACGGCCTGCGGCGCGGGCTGCAGCACCGCGTCGATATCGTCGGGGCGCTGCACAGAAGGGCCCAGCAGCGCCTGCTGCAGCGCCGGGCTTTTCGCCTGGATACGCAGGCTGATCTCGGCCCCGATCCACGGTCCCAGCGTACGTGCCAAGTCTGGCTCTGCGGTTCCCGACATAAAGGCGTTTTCCGTCGAAAAACCCGACCGCAAAAGGCAGGAAAAGAGCTCGTAGGCATTCAGCTCAAGCCGCGCATCCAACAGGCCGCCGACTTGCGCCGCCCGCAGAAGCTGCGTCGCCAGAAGAGGTCGCACGCAGCCAGCCCCAGCGAACTTCGTGGCGTTGGGCGCATGCTCAGGCAGAAGCGGCAGGCCATCGCATCCCAGGTCGCTTTGGGAAAAGCGCAGCTCGACAAACAGCGACGATACGCGCTCGTTCAAGCCTCCCGGCGAGGTGAAATAGCGCAGCCCCGGACGCACCTTGGCAATCCAGCGCTCAGGCAGCCCCACGCGCTCGTGCCACAGAGCATGCAGGCGCTGTCGCACGTCCGCTGAAACCTCGCACTCATCGCCCGAGCCCTCGTCGCCCAAGACAATGCTGCTTGGCACCATGGCGGTCAAAGGCTCGGTCAGATATCCCGCCACGCTCGCGCCATCCAGGCTCGGGCTGGACCACGGCCAGTCAGGCGCGCCCTGCTGCACTGTTTCAAGACCGCTGCGTGCAACCCCGCTGCGCCGCGCCGCGTGTACGAGAGGTCGCGGATAGCCCTGGCGCCCCAGCACAAACAAGCGACCCTGCTGGCGAAAAAAGGGCAGCAGATCGACGACGGGATGCGGTCGCTCGATCAGCTCCATGCAGCGGCCGGTCTCGCGGTGCTGGCTGCGCGACAGGCGCAAGAAACGCGGCGCGCTGGACGCCGCAAGGACGCCGTTATGCGCGGGCTCGCTGCGTTCCTGCGCTTCGACCTGCAGCGAAAAGCCCACGCCTTGCCCGCGTCGCACTTTTTCCCCGACGACCAGATAGTTCGTCGGTGGGTATGGCAGCGGTCTTTCGTCGAGGTCGTGTAGAAAGAAGCGGCCACGAAAGCGGTTCTCAACGATCCATGGGTTGCGCAGCTCGATCGAGACGGCGATGCGCAGGTCGCGTTGGGCAAGCTCGCGCTCAAACTCGGCCTGGCTGAAGTACGTGTACTCCTCTTTGCACTCGGCGGCCCAGTCGCTGCGATAGTCCTTGCGCAGCACGAACTCGCTGGCGGCGCGCAGGCTAGTGCGATAGCGCTGCCAGCCGGGACGCACCGATCCAAGCCGCCTGTACGGCACCGGCTCCGTCGGATTCTGGCTGCTGCGCCACTCGGCAGCGAAGCGTTCGAACAACGCGGCAGTGCTGAGACCCACGACATCCGACGCGCTGCTCTTTTCGGCAGGTGCCCCGTCGCGCATCGGCAGATCGATCAGCACCTCGGCTGGACCGCGCGGCACGACAAAGTCGCGGATGATCAGCACGCCCCCCGGACGCAGCGCCCGCGTCTGCTCGTCGAGCGCCCGACGAACCGGCTGCAGCGAAAAGTCATTGAAGCTGGTCAGGTGGTGGAACACCGAGGAATTCAGCACACCGTCCAGGCTCTCGCTGTCGAAGATCGGCTCGGCAATATCGCCCAGGCGGTATTCCAAGTTGGGCCGACGATAGTGCGCCTTGGCATAAGCCACCGACTCGGGCGCGACATCCACGCCGACGACGTGCAGGCCTTCGTGCAGGCAGGCCAGGTCATACGAGCCAGCCCCCGAGCCGCACCCCATGTCAGCCAGCGTGCCGCGCACTGGAAAGTACGCCGTGGTCAGCGCCACCTTTTGCTGCATGGACTTGTCCATGCCGGCGTAATACGCAGCGTACGCTTCCGTTCCGCCCCGCGCTTGTCCAGCATAGCTCGTCGCTGAGTCAGTCGGATCGGGCGATGGATCCGCAGAACTGGGCGCCCGGTTTTGCGCGTCCATGACCCGTGCCTAGGGAATCGACATGGCCTGCTGCAGCCGTCGCCCCAGGCGATGCAGATCTGCTTTGTGTGCCTCAGGAACTTCCGCAAGGGGCTCGCAGCGCCCACGTACTTCTAGCTCGGCCAGGGTGAAGTCGCCGACGACGCAGCGCTGCTCCTCCAGCGTCAGGGCCACTTCGTTGTCGCTGCGCCCGCGCGTATAGACCGCTGAGTAGCGCCGCACGATCGTTGTCTGCCGCCCATCGAGAGGTCGGCTGGCCATGCCCGTATCGTTCCAGCGCGACTGCACCAAGTTGCCCTGCGGATCGACGATGATCGCCAGAATCTGGTTCTGCGAAAATGCCGCGGCCAGTGCTTCCAGCGGATCGCGCGCCATATGCGGCGAATTAAACAGATACGGCTTCAGGGGCTGCGCGCAGCCGACCGTCAACGTGCAGGCCGCTGCCAAGGCAAGGCCTCCCAGGATCCCAGCGAGACGAAAAAGACCTTTCATGTCCCCATCATCGCCGATCCGGGACAGCGCGGGCTAGCCTGTCGGCCGCTTGCGTCGTACGCGGGGCGGCGGCGGCAGGCCTAGCTCTTTGGCGCGGGCGCGGGCGCGAAGCTCTGCCACGACGCTTCGCGCTAGCTCTTCCAGCGCCTTGTCGCGCTTGCCCTCGACTTCATCGAGAAGCTCGCGGGCGCGGGAAGAAAAGCGCTCGATCTCGACCAATACCTGCCGGAGTTCCTTGATGTGAGCGACGGTCTTTTCGTCTAGTTCGGCCACGACTTGATTGTATCGCGATCTGCCCGATGTGGGCGAGAGTCATCTGCTCAATCTACGGATAGCGGGCTTTGGGTGGCGGACCTGCGCCTAGAGCGTCCAATCCAGCCGGCGGATTCTTGGCCGATAGACGCCCGGAAAAAGCCGCGGCCGACGCGTGTCGGGCGAGTGATAGAGTGGAGCGATGCGACTACTTCACACGATGCTGCGGGTCAACAACCTCGACGAGTCCTTGGCCTTTTACTGCGATGCGCTGGGCATGAAGCTTCTGCGTCGCAAAGACTATCCGGCGGGCGAATTCACGCTGGCCTTCGTCGGATACGGCGAGGAAGAAGACCAGACGGTGCTGGAGCTCACGCACAACTGGGGCACATCCAAGTACGAGCTTGGCACGGCATTCGGACACCTGGCGATTGGCGTGACCGACATCTATGCCGTCTGCGAACGCCTGCGCGAAAAAGGGGTCAAGGTCGTTCGCGAGCCCGGTCCGATGAAGCACAGCTCGACGGTTATCGCCTTTGTTGAAGATCCCAATGGCTATCGCATTGAGCTCATCGAAGAAAAGACGCTGAAGTCAGCCAGCTAGATTTGAGCGTTGCGCAGGCTAGCCCTCGTGGTCGTGCGTACGGCGGCCTTGCTTGCGCTCGCCATGTCGACGCTTTTCGCTCAGCCGTCGTTCCTTCGAGGCCCGCGTCGGACGCGTCGGACGCCGCGGTGTTGGCCGCACCAGCGCACGCAGGATCAGCTGGCGCAGCTTGTCGAGCGCGTCGTCAAGGTTGCGCCCCTGGTCGCGCGAGAGCTGGCTGACGATCAAGATGCAGCCATTGGCATCGAGCCGCGATGCGGCCAAGCTCGCCAAGCGCGCCTTTACTTCGTCCGACAGGGCGCGCGAGCCAGGCAGGTTAAAGCGCAGCTCGACCTTGCTCGCCACCTTGTTGACGTTCTGTCCGCCAGGCCCCGACGAGCGACTGGCCTCCCACGATAGGTCGCTGCCGGGAATCGACAGTCGTTCGTTAATCCACAGCGGATCCATCGATGGCATGGTCCTAGCCTGTCACAGATCGCCGCGAGCCGAAGCCAACGAGGCGATCGCACTGCCCACGATCCAGCCATTCTGCCCGTCGGCCAGACGAACGCGGGCATACAGGCCGCGCACTTCGTCGATGTGCAGCTCGGTCCCGGCAGGCAGTGGATGCGCAAAGGCCGGCGGTGCCCCGCTGCTGTCGGCCGAGCGCAGGATGGCGCCCGAAAGGATCACCACGCCTTCCTGCTGTGCATCGATCTCACCGACGATGGAAAAGCCGACACCGACACCCAGCAGCGCGGGGACCAACGCCAGCCGCGGCCACAGCCCCGCTCGATCGCGGGTGGGCGCCTCTGGGCTGTCGGGCAAAGCGCCTGCATCCTGCGCCATGGCAGCGAAGCGAGCCGAGCCAAAGCGCCTGCCAGCGCGACGACGCCACGCCACCATGGGCGGCACACAGACCAGACTCGCAATCAACAGCACCAGCGCCGACAAAAGAACGTGGCGATGCGCGATGGTCAGCGAGTTCTGAAACAACAGCAGCGATGACACGGCATCGCTGACTTTGGGCCGCGGTAGCCAGTCGGGAAGTCGGTCGCGCAGAAAGCTCAGGTTGCGGCGAGCCCGCGACAGAGTCGGATCCAGCGACAGAGCACGGCGATACGCGAGCACGGCTCGCCCCGGCTCTTGCGCCAGCAAAGCGGCATTTCCCCAGTCCGCAAGAAGCTGGGGGCAGTCGGCATGGCGCAGCGATAGATCGCGCAGCAGCGCTTCGGCCTGCGCAAAGCCGCTGCGGCGACGGTCGCGATCCGACTCGGACAGAGCGGCCTGATACGCCGAGCGCGCCTGTTTCAGCGCCGACAGGCCTGCGGCTTCGTCGGCAACCGAGACACCACGCGCCGAGAGAACGGGCGGCGCAGCAAAAAGCAACGGCAGCCAAAGCGCGAGCACCCCGCGGCCACGTGTCGGCGCCGGGCGACGCTGCGCGCGGCTCCACTCATGCAGCAGTGCTTCGATGTCGGTACGCAGCGACAGAGGCAGGGGCTGGTCTGCGGCGCCGGGCGCGTAGGCTTCCGTCTCAAGGCGCTCGATCAGGCGCTGCCCTTCGTTGGCTGGCAGTGCAAGCTGCGAGCGCAGTGCCCGCAGCGACGCCGACAGAAGGGGGGCGCTGTCGCGGGCCGCAGCGCTCTTTGCGGCTTGCAGCTCGGCACGGACACGAGCCTGCGCTTCGGCAAGCGCGGCATCCGCTGGCCAGCTCTTGCTTCTTCCTCGGATCAGCACGTACGCCACCGCTAGCCCTGCGGCCATTGCGTAGATCAGCGCCAACAGCGGCGCCACCCGACGCAGCGACGGCGCCGGAAGCAGCGTCAAGCGCTCGTCACTCAGCGCCAGGTCGGCTCCGACAAGCGACGTCGGCAGCGCCGTATCAACTGCCGCAGCACGCCCCGCCCCTGTCGGAGCTTGCGCGCTGGGGCCCGCTGTCGCAGCCGGAGGCGTCGTCACGACGTCTCCCGCCGATACAACGGCGGATCCTTTCACCGAAAGCGCGATCGGCTGGCTCTGCACCGTCTGGTACGTGCCTCTCTCGGGATCGAAGTAGCCAAACGACAGAGCGGGGATCTCTTTGGCCTCCAAGCTGCGCAGCCGAACTGAGACACGGAACAGCTTTCCCTTGCCGTCGTCGAGCAGCTCACCCGAAGGAGGTTCCTCAGGGGCCGCAAACAGGCTCGGCGACAGGCCCATGGCTGCGACATCCGGCAGGATCAGCCCGGCCAGCCGTCCGTTTCCGCGCAGGAGCACGCGCAGCTCAACCGGATCACCGACGCGCACGACGGTGCGTCCGGCTTGCACTTCGATGGCAAACGCTTGTCCCACCGCGTTTTTGAAGCTGGCCGGGCGACCGCTCTGCGGCAGCGCGCGGATCTCGACCTTGACTGGCTTGGCGACGGACGAGAACAGCTGCGACTGCGGCACTTGAAAGCCAAACAGATCACGGCCATAGCCGGTCTGAAGCTCGGCCACGACGCGAGCAGCAGCCGGCACCAGCACGCCAGGCTTGCTCGGTGTCAGGCGGAAGTGAAAGCGAAAGCGGCTGTACTCGACGCCATCGAGCGCGGCTTTTTGCTGCTCAAACGGCAGCTCTAAAGCCCGGCTGCCCGCGTGAAAAGCCGGCAGCTTGGCCTGCGTCGGGCCACTCGGCGGCGCCTCGATCTCAAGCCACTCGTCCTGATCGAAAAGGGGCACCGCAAACGATCGATTGCCGACGTCTCGCCGCAGGTACCAATCCAGGTATCCGTCGACGGTCTCGCCGACCCACAGCGGGCGATTGGGCAGCACCATGCGCAGCTGCATATCGCGCGTCTCGTCGACTTCTTTGACGACAAAGCGCGCCGGCTGCGACGACGCCTTGCGGTCCCCTTGCGTCGCGGTGAGAGCCGGAACGGTGTGCGCCCCGCCCTGGGCGGCCTCGATGCGAAAGCGAAAAGCAAAGGTGACGCTGCGCTGCTCGCTGCGCTGACCGTTTACGATCTGCACCATGCTCGACACCTGCGGCGTCACCCCCAGCGCCGTCACACGGCAGCCAGGGATGGCCAGCTTCGACAGCGTCGGGGTCGGGCTCTCGTCGAAGCCCCGCGCCACCACCTGCAGCACAAACGGCAGGTTGGCATAGACCTCTTCGCTTTCAAGCTGCAGCTGAAGCTGCTGCGCCCGCGCCTGCGCCGCCGGACCAAGTGCGGCGAGCACGAGCAACGCCACAAGCAGCCACCGCCGCGGCCTGCGACAAAGCCGATGAGTTCTGGGTGTCGGCATGGCTTACCAGTCCTTCTCTACCGGATCGCTGGGACCGGCTGGCTGCTTCTGCTTTCGCTGACGCTCGGCCTCGCGCTCGCGAATGGCCTGCAGCCGACGCGCAGCCTGATCCTGCGAGAGCTGCTCTTGCTCTTGCTGCTGGTTCTTCTGCTGGTTCTTCTGCTGGTTTTCCTGCGGTGGCTCCAAAATGCGAATCGCTGCCTCGACGTGCGTAAGCGCCTGCTTCTGCTGTTCCATCGCGGGCTCTAGATCGAGCGGCAGTGACTGAGAATGCGCCTCGGACTGCGTTGTCTCGTCGGGTTTGAGCAGCCGTCCGGCTTTTTCCATCGCCGCATGAGCCTTCCGCACTTCCTCGGCGGCGTCTGCGAGCGGCTTCTGGGCCTGCTTGGCTTGCGGCTCGCTTGCACTTCCGGCCTGGTCCGCCTGCGCGGCCAAGGCTTCGGCCAAGGCCCGACCCAGATCGCGGTGTCGCTCTTGCTCGCCGAAAAGCGGCCCAGCACGGCGACGGCGCTCGGCCTCTTCTTTCTGCGCTTGAGCCGAGCCGGTGTGATCCAGCGTCTCGGTCTGGTTGCGGTGCAGATCTTTTAGGTGCTCGACGATCGAAAAGAACAGCCGCCGCAGATCTTCCAGGTGCTTGCGGCCTTCCTCGACCGTCGGCAGTAGTTGGGCATTTTTCTGCCCCATCTGCGCGGCCAAGCGCAAAAGCGAGTCTTCTGCCAGCTTGCGCTTCTGCTCGGCCTGCTCGAAGCGCTGCTTCTCGGCGGCGCGCTTCTCGGCTTCGTCTTTTTCGGCGCCTGGCGGGCTGCCCGGCGGCTGGCCCGAAGGTGGCGCTTCAAGCGCCTGAAGCTCGTCGGAAAACAGCCCCTGCAAGCGAGCCAAGCGATCGCGATTGCGCGCCACCGAATCGCTAAACAGGCGGCTGCGCTCAGCGGGCGGCAACTTTTCCAGCTCGGCCTTGGCCTTTCCCGAAAGAAGCTGCGCGAGCTGACTTTGATCGCCAAAGGCCAGCTCGATCAGGTCGCGCAGACCGCTGAAGCGCTCGACCGCACGCAGAAGCGAAGACAGCGCCTGAAGCTGCGCCTTCGTCGCGGATGGCAGCTGATCCGCTCCCAGAGAAGTCGCAGCCTGATCCATCGCTTGGATGCCTTCTTTTAGAAGCGGAATTGCTTCGCGCGCCGCTTGCAGAACACGCTTGCGCTGCGCTTCCTGCCGCGGATCGCTAGGTGGCTGCCCCGGCGCCGGCTGCGTCGCTGGTGACGGGCTCTGAGCTGCCTTGGCTTCGTGCTCAACACCCGCGTTCAAGCGAGCCAAGAGCTCTTCGCCGCGCGGCTGCAAAGCCCGCTGCTGATCGCCGAGGAAGCTCGCGGTCAGCCACGCCGGAACCTGAGCCGCTTCCTTGCCGTTCGGCGACGCAGGCGACGGCGCGGGCGGCTGGGCCTTCGGTGTCGCAGGCGACGCAGTGACGGCAAGCTGCGTGCCCTGTGCGCGAGCCTCGTCCAGCGCGCGAGTCTGGCCCAGCGCGTTCATCTGATCCGCCACCAAGCCCTTGAGCACGGTCACCGGATCTTGCAGCTGTTCCATGGCCCGCTTCAGCTGATCGACCCCGACGTCGGACTGACGGTGCGCTCGCTCGCCCTGCAGACGACGCAGAAGCCGCGCCACATCGGCCAGCGTCCCCCGCGACAGGTTCATATAGTGTTCGAGATTCTGTAGCTGAATCAGCCGCCCTTGCTCTTCAGCGCTGCGATCTTTTTCTGCGCGCTGAGATAGCTTGTCGCGCTCGTCTCCGGCCAGATCGACGATCGCGCCCGCCTCGGACAAGAGCGTGCGCTGAAAGTTCGAGGCGTCCTCGAACTCGCTATGAAAGCTCAGTGGCTCGGCGGTGGTGCCGGCTTGTTGGATGCGCACCAGCAGCCCACGAACGCGATCGCGCAGCGTCCGCTCGTCGGCGATGATGCGGGCCAAGCGCGCCTCTAGCGAGCTCTGACCCTGGTTGAGCTTCTCGCGTAGCTGTTGCATGCGGCGCAGCACGACTTCTAGGTTGTGGCGCGCATCGGCATCGCTGGGACGAATGCGCACGGCATCGCGAAACCAGGCGGCGCTCTGCGAGAGCGCGTTCAGCGCATCCTGCGGCTTGTCTTGCGCCTGGGTGGCAGCCTGCTGGGCATGGGTCAGGGCCAGATTGAACGCGGCGCGAAAGCGCAGATCTTCGTCGCCTTCGGCATGGTCGCGGGCCGCCAAGAAGCCAGCCTCAGCACGGGCCCAGTCGCCGCTCTTCCACGCCTCACGCGCGTGGTTGTAGCGTCGGCGCGGCGAGCCGGTTTCCGTCGCTGGAGCCGCAGCGTTCGCAGTTCCCCCATCCACGCTGTCCGCAGACGCAGATCCACCCGTGGCCCCCGCGGCGGCACCCAGGACCAGCGCAGGCAGCGCCCCTCCGTTGAGTGCAGCCGGGCCGGCATGTGCCGAAGCAGACAGGCTCAGCAGCCAAAGCAAGATCGTGGCAGGCGCCAGCCGTTTCTCATCGGCCAGACCATCCCAGCGCAGCGCCCAACGCGCCCCGATTCCCAGGCGCACCGACGCAACCAGAGCGAGCAAGCAGACCACCAGCAGCCAGGGGTGATGTTCCTTAGGCTGCGTCCGCGTCGCGGCCTGTGGCTGGCTTCGCACCAGCGGCTGAATGTGCTCGCGCAGGATCGACTCAAGATCCAGCGCCGCCACGCCGGCTGGGATGTACGCGCCCTGCGTGGCCAGCGCGATCTCGCGCAGCGTCTTTCCATCGAGGCGCGAGCGCACAAGCTGCCCGCCGCGATCAACCAAGAAGGTGCGGGCCCCCGTGCTGGGATCGGTCAGCGTGATCTCGCTGCCGCGCTCGTCGCCAAAGCCGATCGCCACCACGCGGATGCCGTCTTTCTTCAGCTCTTGCGCGGCTTCCAATGGAAACGAGTCATGGTCTTCCCCATCGGTAATCAGCAGCACCAGGCGGGCGCTGCCGCCTTCGCCAAAGGCCGACTTGGCCAGACGCAGGCCATCGCCGATGCGAGTCCCACCGCGCCCAATGCTGCGCGGATCAGCGCGGTCGAGCACCATGCGAAAGAAGCCGTAATCGGGTGTCAGCGGGCACAACACCTGGGCGCGACCGGCAAACGCGACGAGCCCGATGCGATGACCCTTGAGCTTGCTCAATAGATCGGAGATCTCGGCCTTGGCGCGCTGCAGGCGATTGGGTGCTGCGTCCTCGGCCAGCATGCTGCGCGAGACATCCAGAACGACCATCACATCGGCCGAGATCTGCGTGGTGCGGACGGTCTCAAGCTCGCCGGGGCTCTGCGGGCGCGACAGGGCCAGCGTGCCCGATACCAGCGTCACAAGGACTCCAAGCAAGCGCAGTGCGCGACGGCCGGGCGGCAAGCGGCTGGCCAAGCGGTGCTGCATCAGCGCCGACAGAAAGCGCGTCAGCGCCTCGGCATGGCGACGATCCAGCCACACCAAGAGCAGCCACAGCGCCGACGCTGGCAGAAGCAGCCACAGAAGCTGCGGATGAACGAAGGTGACGTGGCTCACTGGGGCACCCTCCGAAGCAGGGTCGCTTGCAGCAGCCAGGCCGCGGCGGCCAGAAGCAGGCCCACAGCCAGAGCCAGTGGGTAGTACTCGTGATACTGCCGGTAGCGCTGTTCGATGAACTCGCTGCGCTCTAGCGCGTCGATCTCGCGATAGACCTGGGACAGGGTCTTGTCATCGGTGGCCCGGAAATAGCGGCCGCTGGTCTTTTCGGCAATGGCGCGCAGCATCTTTTCGTCGATCTCGACCGGCATGCGCGAAAGGAAGCGGCGCCCAAAGGCGTCGGTCACCCGCACCGGAGCCATGCCGTTCGTTCCTGCTCCGACGGTATAGACCTTGATGCCCAGCGTCGCGGCCAGCTCGGCGGCCTGAAGCGGCGCGGTCTCGCCGCGGTTGTTGACGCCGTCGGTGAGCAAGATGGCGACCCGCGATGCTGCCTTGGACTCGCGCAGGCGCTCAAGCGCCAAGCCCAAGCCATCCCCAATGGCGGTGCCGTCTTCGTCTTCCTTGCTGACGATCTCGACCTGCTTGGCGGACTTCGCCAGGTTGCCGTGGTCGAGCGTTAGGGGACAGCGCGTATCGGCATACGCGGCAAAGCTGACAATACCTAGCAAGTCGTCGGGCCGCCCCGGCAGCCCATGCCCACCCAGGACGAAGTCGAGCAGGACCTCGCGCACGGCATCCAGGCGCGTGCGCTCGCGATCTGGCGTCGATAGATCCAGGGCCTGCATCGAGCCCGAGACGTCAATGACCAGCATGATGGCGATGCCCTGCTTCTTCACGCGCGTCTGGCGATCCGCCACCCGCGGACCCGCCAGAGCAAGCGCAAGCGCAGCCGTGGCCAGTGAAAGAAAAAGCGGTGGCACGAAGCGCAGACGAGTGCGCCAGGTCTTCGTCGCCGCGGGCAGCAAGCGCAGCGACGAAAAAACGACGCGGCCACCACCTCGCAGCGCCCAGAAATACACGGGCAGCGCCAGCACAGCACACAAGAGAAACCACGGCTGGCGAAGCTCGATAGCCGAAAGCCAGCTCATGGCGAGCCTCCCGCGGGTCCAGAGGGTACGCCTGCGCTCTTGAGCCGCGTGTCGTCGACGAACCGGCAGGCTTCATTGAAGGCCTGCTGCGACTCGGCTTGCTGCGGCACATAGCCTGCGAACTTCACGCGATCGCAGGTGCGAAGAAACGCCTCTAGAAGCTCGCGCTGCGCAGGCGAAAGACCCACCTGCTGATGCGCCTCGCGCAGGAACTCCTCGGTGGTCAGCTCGGGAGCGCGCACGCCGAAGCGATCTTCGATGTAGCGACGGACGATATCGGACAGGTCGACGTACCAGGCATCGGCATCCTGCTGCGCGGGCCAGCCGCGACCTTCCAGATCGGCGAGGCGCTGGCGCGCCTGATCGTATGCGCTGATGCGCACCTGCAGAG
Source organism: uncultured Myxococcales bacterium (assembly GCA_964554495.1). Taxonomy (GTDB): domain Bacteria; phylum Myxococcota_A; class Polyangia; order Palsa-1104; family JAEUJZ01; genus JAEUJZ01. Next base: position 4,767 of record CAZKOY010000005.1, on the reverse strand, counting down.
CGCTGCGCCGCCGCATGCGGCGAAGCTGCCAAGCGATACCAAGCCCCACAAGAATCGCGACAGGAGCCAAGGCGAAGGCCGCAAGCTGCGCCGGGCCGGGGCCTTCAGCAAGGGGGTCGCGCAGGCCGCGTAGCTCGTGGTCTTGCCCCTCGCGCAGGACCGATGCGATATCGATGGCGATCTCGTCGGTCAGAAGCTCATGCCCGTCGTCGACAGTGCTGGCCGTCCCGGCATCAGCAGACGCTGCCGGCGCTCGCTTGTCGACGAACTCGATGCGCAGCGATGGAATGCGCTGTCGCCCGCTCATCGGCGCTTCCAAGACATAGCGCTGGCTGTGCAGGGTGCTGCCGTCGGGCTGGCCGTCGCTGCGCGGTGTGAAGCTGGCGATGGCAAAGCGACCAAGAGCCTCGCCAAACGGCGGCATCTCGACCTGAACCCCTGGCTGAGCGAGGACCGAAAGCGTCAACGTCAGCGAGTCGCCAAGCTGCGGCTTTTTTGGACCCAGCGTCACGGTAGCTTTGACCGGACCGGACTCGCTGACTTGCACGATCTCGTCGACGGCGGCGTCCGCCTGGGATGGCGTCGATGGGTCTGGCTTGCGGCAGGCCCCAAGGCACAGAAGCGCGATCCCAAGCGCCAGGCGGCGCCAACACAACATCCGCAGGGCGGCCATCATCGTCGCTGCCTCCGCTCGCGCATGCGGAAAAAGGCGAGCAGCGGATCGACCACCGAGCGCGTCGCATCGACGCGCATCACGTCGATGCCGGCACTGCGCAGGCTGCTCAGCAGCGCCGCGTCTTGTCCTTGGGCAACGACCGACGCGATCTGGCGAACCTGCGGCGAGCCCGTGTCGATCAGGCGAGCCTCGCCCGTCTCGGCATCCTGCAACATCAGCAGGCCGGCTGCGGGCAAGGTGCGCTCTCTTTCGTCGGTGATCTGCACGGCGACGACGTCGTGGCGACGGTTTACGCTGCGCAAGGCTGGCAGATATCCCTCGTCTAAGAAGTCCGAAATGAGGAACACCACGGCGCGACGCGGCAAGACGCGGCGGCAGAACTCCAAGGCGCCCGCGATGTGCGTGGCGCGTCGCGGATCGCGTTCTCGCTGCGCACGCAGGCGCGACAGCCCGCGCTTCACCCAGGCAGACAGCCGCGCGGTCGACGAGGTCGCCCTGCCCGTGGCCGCGGTCGGCTGCGAAGTGCTCTCGTCGAGACCGCGGGCCAAGACCTCGCGCACAACACGCAGCGCGTGCTTCTGTCCTTTGCGCGGCGGGATGTACTCTTCGACGCCGCCATGGAACAGCAGCAGGCCCACTTTGTCGTCGTTGTGAATGGCCGAAAACGCCAGCAGCGCCGATAGCTCTACCGCGGCTTGGCGCTTGGATCGCCCCTGCGATCCAAAGTCCTGCGAGGCGCTGATGTCGACGACCAAGAGCACGGTCAGCTCGCGCTCTTCCTGGTAGCGCTTGACGTAGGGCGCCCCCATGCGCGCCGTGACGTTCCAGTCGATGCTGCGCACGTCGTCGCCGGGGGTATAGGGGCGGACCTCTTCGAATTCCATCCCCTGCCCTTTGAAGACGGACAGATACTGGCCGGCCAGCATGTCGGCGACGTGGCGGCCGGTCTGAAACTGGATGCGCCGGACTTGCTTGACGATCTCCGTCGGCAACATGGCGGCTTAGGGGACTTCGACGTTGTCCAGAATCGTGGTGATGATGTCGTCGGCCGTCTTGTTTTCCGCCTCGGCTTCGTACGACAAGAGCAGGCGGTGGCGCAGCACATCATGGGCGATGCTCTTCACATCGTGCGGGCTGATGTAGTTGCGCCCGGAAAGCAGCGCGTTGGCCTTGGCCACCTTGATCAGGTTGATCGAGGCGCGCACGGACGCACCGCATTCGATCAGGCTCTTGATCTGCGAGAGCTTGTAGCTGCCCGGATCGCGCGTCGCCGTGACGACATCGACGACATAGCGCTTGACCTTGTCGTCGACGAAGATCTGGCGGGCGGCATCCCTGGCGGCGAGGATCTCCGCTGGGGTCATGACCTTTTGCACGCGCGGCTCGCTGCCGGCACCGGCCATGCGGTCGACGATCTTCAGCTCTTCGTCCTTGGTCGGATAGCGCACGCGAACCTTCATCATGAAGCGATCCAACTGGGCTTCCGGCAGCGGATACGTGCCCTCTTGCTCGATCGGGTTCTGCGTCGCCAAGACCAAGAATGGATCCGACAGCGGGAAGGTGTGCTCGCCCAGCGTGACCTGCCGCTCTTGCATGGCTTCCAGAAGGGCCGCCTGCACCTTGGCCGGGGCGCGGTTGATCTCGTCGGCCAGGATCAGGTTGCCGAAGATCGGCCCCTTCTTGACCGAGTACGTGCCCTCTTTCGGGTTGAAGATCTGCGTGCCGGTGACGTCGCCTGGCAGCATGTCGGGTGTGAACTGGATGCGCGAAAACGTCGCGTCGATGCAGTCGGCCAGCGTGCGAATGACCAGCGTCTTGGCCAGCCCCGGCACGCCTTCAAGAAGGATGTGCCCGCCTGCGACAAAGCCCAGCAGCAAGCGATGCACCATTGCATCCTGACCGACGAGCACCTTGCCCAGCTCGGCCTTTAGGGTTGCGAACCGTTCCTGGAACTTGACCTCGTCTGCCATGGCTCTTCTTTGCACTGTCTGGGGGAAAAGCGGGGTCACCCGGCGCGCTGGCACAGGCGCTGTGGACGACACAGCCGGACAGAGCGCCCGACGGCTGACCACAGACGATAGACACCGAAGCGCACGTAAACTAATCGCCACGTGCCGAGAAGGCAAGCGGCGGCTAGCGGATGGGAAAGGGGCAGACCGCTGGCGGGCGGAAGGCGTGCAGCCGTTGGATCAGATCGTCGCTGGAATCAAACGTGAAGTCGGCGCCGGGCTGATACACGCAGCCGCGAAAGGCCAGCCGCGGGCGGGTCGAATCCACGTCTTTTTCGTGCGCACCAAAGGATGCCGACGCAGGCGCTAGATCCGGGCGGGCCGGGCAGTCCCCCAGGCCCAAGATCCGCGCCGCGACATAGCAGTCAAGGAACAGACGAGAGTCCAGGTGCTGTGCGAGCAGCGGGCGCAGGCGATGCAGGGCCTGCAGCCAGAAGGCGCGATCGCACCAGGCAGGCGGCGGCTTGACGGCGTTTAGCGCGATGCGGTCGACGCTGGGCAGCGCCACAAGCTCGGCCAGAAGCCCGTCGCAGAGCTGATCGGCAAAGCGCTGCGTGCTCAGCGTCGCGATAAGGACCCGCTCGGCCTGCGGCCACTTGTCGGCGATGTGGCGCAGCGCCGAATCGACATCGGCCGCAAGGACCGCGCCGACCGGAGCCTGCAGACGCCCTTGAGCCGGTCCCTTAAATGGATCGATCGAGAGGTTCAGGCGCGTGGCCGCCGCAAACACCGACGCATCCGCCGACAGCGCGACCGACAGCGTCGTAGTGACAGCCCGTGGCAGACGACGTTCCTGCGCCACCTGAAGAAGCCGCGACAGCGCCCCCGAGGCCACCAGCGGATCGATGGGCTCGCTGACGGTGATCGCTAGCTCGCGATAGGGCAGTTGGTGCAGCGCCTGTTCCAAAAGGGTCAGGCTGGCATCCTCAAGCCCCAGATCCGTCGGCGCCGTGCTGTTTCCGTCGACCGGCCCTGCATCGACCGCGCCTTCCCGTGCGCCCAGATAGCAGAACGGGCACTTCACGCGGCAGCGCCCCCGCTCGAAGTGAACCGACAGGACGCCAAGCGGCGCAGCCCCCGCCTGCGTCGGGCCAGGCCCATAGCCAGGCCCACGACCACGGTCGTCGCCAGGCATGTGGGCAGGGGTAGGTCCGACCAGCGCGGCAGGACCTGATTTCGTTGGCCTTCGGATGCCGATAAGCCCGCTCATTGACAGGGCACCTTTTGTCAGAATATCGTCGAAAATACTCAACGATGCGATTAGAGCAATCAGGGCGCACCCACGTGGGGCTGGTCCGAGAAAAGAACGAGGACTCCATGCTCATGGCCCCGGATCTGGGGCTCTGGGCTGTTTGTGATGGCATGGGGGGACACGTCGGCGGCCAGGTCGCGTCCCAGCTTGCCGTCCGCACCATTGAGCAGACGGTTCGCGGCGGGCAGCCACCCTCGGTGGATGATCTCGATGTGTTGGTCACGGCCATCCGAAACGCCAACCTCGCCATCTTCAGCCAGGCGCGCAGCGATCCCAGCCTACACAACATGGGGACGACCGTCGTCGCCGTCCGCCAGGAAGGCCCGATCGTCCACCTGTGTCACGTCGGCGACAGTCGGATCTATCGCCTGTCTGGCGCAAGTGGGGACTTGGTGCAGGTGACACGCGATCACTCGCTGGTCAACCTGTACGAAGACAACCCCGAGCTAGCGCGACGCTACGGCCCGCCGAACGACAACGTCATCGTGCGTGCCGTCGGCCTGCATGAAGCCGTCGAAGTCGAGCATCAGAAAGAGACGCTGCAAGTCGGCGACATCTATCTTCTGTGCTGCGACGGACTGACCGACATGGTCGACGACTGGATCCTGCGCGAGGTCATGCACGACGCCACGATGTCCGGCAACTTGGAAGAAGCCTGCGACGCACTGGTGCGCGCGGCCCTCAGCAGCGGCGGAGTGGACAACACGACCGCCATCCTTTTGCGCGTCCTGCCTTAGCAGCGCGTTGGAAAAGTAGCCGCGGACCTCAAGATGCAAGGAGGAGCGGAGCGTCCGTCGGGATGTGAGCACCGACGGCGCAGCAGATCGAGG
>CAZKOY010000004.1:0-85756 GCA_964554495.1 uncultured Myxococcales bacterium | reverse complement strand
ATGTCGCCTTAAGCCTCAGCAACCTGGCGAACTTCTATCTTGGATGGGGCCGGCTGGCGCAGGCGCTGCCGTTCTTGCGCCAAGCCGCCTCGATCCGCGAGGCGCAGCTTCGCACGACGGTCAGCGAGACGCGCATGCAGGCCTTGCTGGATACCCTGCGCGAGGAAGAAGACGCGATCTATGGCCTGCTTCTAGGCCCCGATCTCCCCGGTGTGAAAGAGCTAGCGCTGCAGGTGGCGCTGCTGCGCAAAGGGCGGGTGGCCGCAGCGGGGGCGGCGGCGAACTGGATTGTGCAGAGGAGCATGAGCAAGCCGGAGATCGCGCAGCAGTTCAAGGAATGGCAGAGCGCGCGGCAGCGGCATGAGGCGCTGCTGTTTGGCGGGCTGGGGGCGATGTCGCCGGCTGTGTATCGACAGCGGCTGCACGAGACGAAGCAGCACGCGGAGGCGCTGGAGGCGCAGCTAGCGAGCGCACTGCCGGAGCTTCGCGCGCTGCAGCCTCCGAAGATGGAGGAGATTGTCGCGCGGGTGGCGACAAAGCTTCCGGTCGGAAGCGCGCTGATCGAAGTCGTGTGGACGAAGCCATATCAAGGGAGAGCGAGCGCGGATGGAAAGTGGTGGGGGACGCCGCACTACGTCGCGCTGATCCTGTTTCCCGATCGGCGGATCGCGACCGTGGATCTGGGCGAGGCGGCGACGGTCGACACGCTGGGGCAGGAGCTACGGACGGCGCTGGCCTCGCCGGGGACGGACCTGGTGCCGGCGTCGAAGCGGTTGTAGGAGCAGGTGATGGGGCGCTTGCAGGCGCAGCTTGGCGATGTGCGCGATCTGTATCTATCGCTGGATGGGACGCTGAACGTCATCCCGTTCGATGCGCTGCATGACGGAACGGACTACTTGCTGGGGCACTATCGCTTTCACTATCTGACGAGTGGGCAGGACTTGTTGCGTGAGCGATCACAGCGCGTGGCGAGTGCTCCGCTGGTGCTCGCGAACCCGGAGTTTGGGAAGGCCGAGATGGCGGATACAAAATCGGAACAGACGAGTTTGTATCAGCGGCTGGCGGAGCTGTCGCGACTGCCGGGAACCTTGCGCGAGGCAGAGAGCATCGCAGCTCGTTTGGAAATCAAGCCCCTCTTGGGAGCGCAGGCGCGCGAAGAAGCGGTGCGGGGCAGCGCGGCGCCGCGGATCCTGCACATCGCGACGCATGGGCTGTTCTTGCAGGATGTCACGTTGCCACCGCCGGCCTCGCCGAGCGGGGAGGTGCGCGGGTTTTCTGGGCTGCCGCGCGAGCGGTCGAAGCCGGTGGGAGTGGCGGAGGCGGAGCGGCTGCCGGGCGCGCTCAGCGCGATGAATCGTTCTGCGCTGGTGCTGGCGGACGCAGCACGCGGAGCGAGCGCGCAGGATGCTGCCCGCGATGGGCTGCTGACGGCGGATGAAGCGCGCAGCTTGGATCTGGACGGCACGCAGCTTGTGGTGCTGTCGGCGTGCGAGACGGGGCGGGGCGGACTGAGCGCGGGACAAGGCGTGTACGGCCTGCGCCGCGCGTTCCTGGTGGCGGGAGCGGAGACGCTGGTGACGAGCCTGTGGCGCGTCAGCGATGCGGCGACCGGTGAGCTGATGACGGCGTACTACCAAAAGCTTCTGGATCAGAAAAAGCCGGGCGACCGCTTGGGCGCGATGGTGGACGCGATGGACGAGATGCGAAAGAAGCCCGGCCGCGCGCATCCGTACTACTGGGCGCCATTCCTGGTGATCGGCAGCGATGGGCCGCCGCGGACAGCGACGCGCTGAGGGCGCTTGGCACAGCCGCTGCGATGAGGCTCGGGCACGCCGGGCGAGCGGCGCTGCGGAAGCAGAGGAAACGATGACACGCGCACAACGCGAAGCAGGCGAGCGAAGTATTCAGCAAAGGTCGGCGGGCGGCAGCGCAGCAAGCGGGAGGCGATGGCTGGTCGGGTGCGGGCTGTGGGGACTGTTGGCGGTACCGGGGCTGCACTGCGCGACCGTCTCAGCCACGCGACAGGCACCGGCAGACAGAGCAGCAGCAGCCGCGAGCGGGCAGCGGCTGGCCTTGTTGGTCGGTGTGGGTCGGTACACGCAGAAGGTAGAAGACAAGAAGCTTCCATGGCGGGTGCTACATACCCACGACGAGATCAAAGCGCTGCGCAACGTGCTGATCGAGCGACATGGTTTTCTGCCGAAAGACATCGTCGTGCTGGAAGACGAAAAGGCGAGCGGGGCGGCGATTCGCGCGGCGTTTGCCAACCACCTGATCGCGCGGGCCAAGCGCGGGGCAGCGGTGTTCTTTCACTTTTCTGGCCATGGGCAGCAGCTTCGCGATCAGAACGGCGACGAGCTGGACGGCCTGGACGAGTCGATCGTGCCAGGCGATGCGCAGGATCAGAGCGCAAGCGCTGGCGAGCGGACGAACATCCGCGATGACGAGTTCGCGGGCTGGCTGCGGACGCTGGGCAGCAAGCTGCGCGGGGCGGATGGCAAGGTCGAGGGCGGCATCGTGCTCTCGTTCGATAGCTGCTTCAGCGGCACCATGGCGCGCGGCGACTTGATTGAGCGCGGACGCGGCTGGGATGTGGACCTGGATGGTCCGCTTCCGGCACCCATCTCACTGCCGCTTGAAGAAAGCAACCGCAGCGCGGAAGCCAAGGGGCAGGCGGCGGCGGCGTTGGATCTGGATGCTCGCGACTATGTGCTGCTGACGGCGGCGCGCAGTGAGCAGACGGCGAAAGAGAACGGCGGCATGGGCATCTACTCGCGGGCGCTGGTGGCAGCGCTGACTCGGCTGCCGCGCGACATCAGCTATCGCGCGTTGATGCATGAGATCGCGATTGAGATGCGAAAGACTCTCGGCAACCAGAGCCCGGAGCTGGAAGGCGACGCTGATCGGCTGTTGTTTGGCGCGCTGCCGGGAAAAAAAGCTCCGTCGTTCTTGACGGTGTCGCGGGTGCAAGGAGAGCGCGTTGAGCTGCCGGTGGGGAGCCTGCACTTGGTGACCGAAGGCTCTGTCTATGCGCTGCATCGCAGCGGGATGGAGCCGCCATCGCCCGCGACGCTTCTGGCCGAGGCAGAGGTGACTGACGTGCAGCCGACCACGAGCTGGCTGCGGCTGCGAAGTACCGGAAAGAAGGCGCCCGAAGCGGAGCTGGCGGCGGCGCGCGTCGTCGAAAAAGAGCACGTCTATGCCGGCCAGCCACTGCGCGTGCTGTGCGAGGAGGCAAGCGGGAAGCCCGGCGCGGCGTCGGCTCTGCGTGCGGCACTGAAGGGATTGGAAGAGTCCAAGCTGACTGTGCCGAGCCCAGCCAGCGCGGCTGCGGGGACGGTGAGCTATGACGTGAAGATCGTCCCCACGGCTACGCAGATCGAGCTGTATCGGCCCGAGAGCAGCAAGCCGTTTGTCGAGATCTCGGCCCAACTGAAAGGCGATGCGCTGACGCAGGCGCTGACCGATCGGCTGCGCGCCGAGTGGCGCTGGCGGCGACTGTTCGCACTGCATGGGCAGAGCGACTTTGCCAAGGTGGCGGTGCGCCTGATGCCGGTGCGCGCAAAGCGCAGTGCGGCGGGTCTGATCCAAGAGACACCGACGCCGCAGATCGCGCGCGGTGTGACATCCCTGCGGCTCCGCGAGCGCGAGCTGTATCAGATCGAGGTCACCAACGAGTCACCGGGGGCGGTGTACTTGACGGTTCTGGAGCTGGGGCCGGATGGACGCATTGGCATCCTGTTTCCACGAGCAGATCGACCCGGCGATGCCCGCATTGCCGCGGATGCGAAGCCATGCCTGATCGCTCTGCCGTATGTCTTTGAGTCCGAGGCACCGCTTGGCGGCTGGACATTAAAGGCGATTGCGATGCTGGAGCCGACCGACTTCAGCGCACTGGTGCAAGACGCGAGCACGCTGCGGGCCGCAGACTTGGCATCGCGCGGCGACTCGCTGCGACAGCGCGCCAGCCAGCATCCACTGGGCGATCTCTTATTGGAGGCGCTAAGTGGTGGCCGGCTGCGCAGTCAGTTCGTACCTGTTGCCATGGGCACGTGGTCGACCGACACAGCGCTTCTGGATGTGGTGAGGGAAGCGCCGGCCCAGCCACCAGCCCGCCCGTCGAACGTGATACATTGAGCGGGAATGCGCTCTGTCGCTGTGCTGATCATCCTGGGCCTGCTGCTTGCCATGGGCTGCAGCGCCCCGGTCGACGGACCAGAGCGCCCTCCTCCAGAGCGCATGCGCTCGTACCCTGGCACTTGGGAATATCGCTATGGCGAATCGCCGCTTTCGCCCGACGGTCGCTTTTTGTGGTCGCTGCCCGACGAAGCCCACAGCGATCCCAGCGCAAGCTGGCGCCCGACGCAGCAGACGCACAACCCGCCCGGCCGAAGCGGCCAAGCGTATCTGTGGCTGCGCACGCGCTTGCCGCCCCTTGCCGCGGATCCATGGGGCACATCGCGCCTAGTCCTGCAGCTTGACTTCGTCGAGCAGAGCTTCGAGGCGTTCCTCGATGGGCAGATGATCGAGCGCTTCGGCGTGCTCGATGGGCCGACGGCGCGCGGCTTTCCTGGCTTTCAGAACCACTTTCTGCCCCTGCCCGAACGGGTAGCCGGCCGTCTTCTGGTGATCCGTGTGTACTCGCCGCATGCCCGCATCGGGTTCCCGACGCCACAACACCTGGGCGAGTACACGCATGTGCTATCGGCCGTGGTGCAAGAAGGCCTGGGTCCCGCGCTGATCGGAGTGCTGCTCTTGACCGCCGGCTTGGCCTTGTTGTCGCTGTTTCTCGTGCAGCGCAGCGAGACCGACCTGCTTCTGTACGGCCTGTGCTTACTGAGCTTGGGCGTGTATGTCTTGTGCCGCTCGACCATCCGTTCCTATTTCATATCCGCCGCGGTCGTCTGGTACTACGTCGAGCTAAGCAGCCTGTGCTTTTCAGGCGGGTTCTTGTCGCTGTTCGTGGCGCGCATGTTGGGCCAAGACCGATTCAACTTGCTGCCGGCCTTGGCCGCCATCTTCCTTTTGTACTTTGCGTTCGCCAGCTTCTTGGTGATCAGCGGACGCGTTCACATCGTCAACACGTCTGAAGTTCTGAAGTATTTGTTCTTGCTGTTCATGCTGCTGGTGATCGGCAAGACCCTGGCCAGCACCCTGCGCGGCGAGCTTTATGGCCGCATGCTCAGCGTGGGCCTGCTCATCGCGGCGGCCTTTGCCACGTGGCAGGTCTTGCAAGAGATGCGGGTGCTGCCGCGCACCGGCTTTTTGGGTCATTATCCGGCGGCGCTGTTCGCGCTTACGCTGGGCGTGATCTTGTCGCATCGCGTGCGTCGCGCGCAGCGTCAGCTAGCCGACTATTCGGCGCTGATGCAGCTCAACTTCGAATCGGCGCGCTCGCTGTCCCCGCGCCAGCATGCCCACCGCGTGCTGGCCGAGCTTCTGCGCATGCTGCAGGCCGAGCGAGCGCTGCTGTTTGTCTGCGATGACGATGGAAATGCCGTGAAGCTCTTGGCCGCTCGCGATGCGCGCGGTGACTTGTCTGCGGTCGATGGCGAAGAAAATCCGTCGATCCCTGCGCCAGCTCGCCGTGCTCTTGCGACGCGTCAGGTGACCGCCGAGCAGCGTGTGGCCGATGACTCGCTGGGGGCGCGGGTGGCCGCTGATCTCGGCATGCGCTTCAGCGAGCTTGCAGTGCCGCTTCTAGTCCACGATCAGCTGCTGGGTGTGCTGTACCTGCACGACAGCGTCGTCGGAATCGGCCACAGCGAGCGCGTGTTGGTGCAGGGACTCAGTCGGCAGATCGCGCTGCACTTGCTGGGCGCGCGGACCAGCACGCTGGAACAGCAGACACAGCACGCACAGCGCTTGCTCAACGAACAGCAGCAGCTCTTGCAGCAGGTCGGCCGCCTGGCGCGTGGTGATCTGCAGTCTCCGATCACGGTGCCGACGGAAAGTCAGCTCAGCGCGCTGGCCGGTCTTCTCGACGGTATGCGCCGCGATCTAGCCGCCAAGATGGCCGAGCTTACGAGCAGCCGCGTGGCAGCGCAGAAGCTCAACGAAGAGCTGCGCTTTCAGATCGAGCAGCGCATTCAGCGGCTCTTGGATCAGGCGCTAGGCAGCGGCAGCAATCCGCTGCAGCGCAGTCAGTGGCTAGAAGCCGGCGAGCTTCTTGGCGATGGCTACCGCGTGGTCGGCGTGCTGGGCCAAGGGGCCAGCGGCAGTGTCTATGACGTCGAGCGCCTGCGCGACGGTCGTCGGCTCGCGGCCAAGGTGATCTCGGCCAAGGCCCAGAAGGAAGCCATCCTGCAGTTCGCTCGCGAAGCGCAGATCCTGGCGCGGCTGAGCGATCCACATGTTGCGGCCATCGTCGATGTCGATCTGACGGATACGCGCCTGCTGTTCTTGGTGATGGAACGGGTCCCAGGCACGCCGCTCAGTCAGTGCATGGATCGCTATCGCGATGTGCGGGGTGCCTGTCGCGTGCTTTCGCAGATCGCAAGCGGCCTGCGCACCGTACATGCCCACGGCGTCGTCCACCGCGACCTGAAGCCCGCCAATGTCTTGGTGGCGCAAGTCGATGGCGAACCACAAGCCAAGCTTGTCGACTTTGGCCTTTCGACCTTGAGCCAGCAGGAAGCGGTGGCGCGCGAAGCCCGCGAGCAGCCCGGTCTGCTCGTCGGTTCGCCGATGTACTTGGCGCCTGAGCTATACGTTGGCTCGCACCTCGCACAGCCGCCCTCGGACATCTTTAGCCTGGGCGTCATCGCCTATGAGCTCTTGACTGGTGTCCTGCCTTTTTCTCGGCCTCCGGTTGTCAGTCGCTATCGCGGTGAGGTGCTGCAGCTTCGGTCTGTGCAGTCCCTGCGCGGCGATCTGCCCAGTTCTTTGTCAGCACTGATCAGCCGCTGCTTGGCAGAAGATGCCGTGCAGCGCCCCAGCGCCGACGAGCTATCCAGCGCGCTTGCGACCTGGGCAACCCATGATGACAGCCTCGCGAAAGAGCCTGCAGGAGACCACGCCTCATGAGCCGCATGAGCCATGCAGCCGCGCAGGTGTGGGCCGGTCAGCATCGCTTCCGTGCTGCCCATGGTGCGAGGTCTTGTCGCGCGCTTGCGACACTTTGCAGCTTGCTGGTCTTGGCCTTGACGAGCTGTCGCAGCGCAGAGCTCAGCAGCGATGTCCCCGTGACCCAAGGCATCGCGACCTATGTTGGTGCTTGGCAGTATCGGTATGGCGAATCACCCGTACTTCCCGACGGAAGCCAGGCCTGGTCGCGCGATGCAGCACCCAGCGCCGCCTGGCAGAACACGCAGCGCCTGCACAACCCACCAGGCCGCAGCGGCCGCGCCGATCTATGGCTGCGCACCTGGCTCAGCGGACCGGCGGCCGTCGACCCTACGCTGTTCTTGCACGAAGTCGATCAGTGCCTCGAAGCATTTCTCGATGGCGAGCGCATCATGCGCTTCGGCCCGATGCAAGGCGATGCACAGCGCTTCATTGCCAAGCGCCCCATCTATCTGCCCTTGGGCTCACAGCCAACGGGCAAGCTGCTGACCCTGCACCTGCGATCGGTCTATTCCGACATCGGGCTGATCCGGCCGCCACTTTGGGGCGGACGTGCCGAGCTGTTTGCAGACGCCATCCACAAAGGGTTGCCGTTTCTGATTGTCGGCCTGATTGCCTTGGTGCTGGGCGCAGGCGTGCTGGGCCTGTTTCTGCTGCAGCGTCGCGAGCGCTTGTACCTTTTGTACGCCGTGCAGTGCCTGAGCATCGGCGCTTATCTGCTGAGTCGCTCGCAGGCGCGGGCATATCTATTCGATCACCCGGCACTATGGCGCCTGATCTTGGTGGCTTCGTTCTGCCTGATCAGCGCGTCGATGTGCGCCTTCATCGCGCAGCTCTTCGACGACGGCTGGTCGCGCTTCATGCGCGGGATGGGCGTGGCCAATGCGCTTTTGTTTTTCCTCGGCATGCTGGGCACGCTGACCGGCGTCATTCACCTGGAGCTGTTTCTTAAAGCCTCGCTTCTGTTCTGGCTGCCCTTTTCAGTGGCCATCTATGGCGCGGCGATCCATGGCCTTTTGCGTGGCAACGCCGATGCGCGCATCCTCGCCTTGGGTCTGCTGGGCACCAGCTTGCTCGCCGTGCCGCAGGTGCTGGTCGCGCTGCATATCCTGCGCATGGAATTCGATGTGCGCGCACTCACCGGCATCGTCTTCATCGGTGCCATGGGCACGATCTTGGTCCGTCGCTATCGCGCGTTCTTGCAGCGCCTGGGTAACTACTCTGCCGTCCTGGGAACCAGCCTGTCATCGACGCAGCACAGTGGCAGTCGAGAGCACGCGGACAGCACGCTGCAGGCCCTGCAGCGACTTCTGCAGGCCGAGCGCGCCGTCCTGTTTCTATGCGATGAGTCGACGGGCGGCCTGCGCGTGCTTGCGGCACGCACTGCCCAAGGTCAGCTGAAGGATCCCGCCAGTGCCACGGCGGGCTGCGATCCAGTCACGCTAGATGCCGTTGAAAAGAAGCGCCGACCGGCCATGCGTCAGCGTCTTCGTCGCAGCCACGAAGCATCTTCATCCCAAACCCAGACCCAAACCCAGAGCGTGATGGCGGCCCCGCTTCTGGTCCAAGGTCGCTTGCTGGGTGTCGTGTACCTGGAAGCGTCCGCCAGTCGCCGCGAATTTCAGAACGAAGATCTCGAAATCTTGATCGAGCTCGGAAACCAAGTCGCGCTGACCTTGACGGCCCAGCGCGCCGATGACTTGGAAGAACAGAGCATGCATACCAAGCGCAAGCTTGATGAGCAGCGCAGCCTGCTGGCCGCAGCAGCCCGCCTGGCGAAGGGCGAGCTTCAGACCCCCGTTCCTATCGACGAGGGCCACGAGCACGCCGCCTTGGCCCGCGCCATCGAAGACATGCGACGCGATCTTTTGGCCAAGCTGCGGGAGCTGCAAGAAAGCCATGCCGCCGAGCAGCAGCTAAACAGCGATCTGCGCCACCAGCTAGGCAGGAGGCTGCTGCAGGTCAGTCAGCACGGCAGCTTGTCCGATGTTGCGCAGGACGAAGCGCAGCGCAGTGATAGCACCGCCGGCTCACGCGACGCGCCGACGCTGCCACCGGGAGCCCCTTTGGGGCGCAGCTATCGCGTGATGACGCAGCTTGAAGTTCACGGCGGCTATCAGCTGTACCAAGTGCAGCGCAGCTCCGATCAAAAGCGCTTTGTCGCCAAGGTGGTGTCGAACGCCGCCCACCCTGCCCTGCTTGCTCGCTTCGCGCGCGAAGCCAAGCTGCTCACCGTCCTTCGCGATCCATACCTCGACAGCATCGTCGATATCGATCAAGCGCCGGATGGCACCACTTTTCTGATCTGCGAGCGGCGCCCTAGCCGCTCGCTGCGCCACCTGCTCGGTCTGCCGCGCACGCTTGATGCGGCCTTGTGCATCATCGCTCAGCTGGCGGCCGGGCTGCGTGTGCTGCATCAACACGGCATCGTCCATCGCAACCTGCAGCCACAGAGCGTACAAGTCAGCGTCGATGGCGCGCCCTACCGCGTGCAGCTAGTCGACTTGGGCCTCGCATCCGTGGCAGCAGGCGGCCATCCCGAGCTCGCTGACTTGACCTCGACCGCGGCGCAAGCCGCCATCCACGCGGACGAAGTCCTGGCCGAAAGCGCTGACGAGGCAAGCGTGATTCGCCGCTATCGCGCCCCCGAGCTAGCCACTGGCCTGCATGCCGCAACGCCGCAGTCGGATGTGTTCGGCTTCGGCTTGCTGGCGCTTGAGCTCTTGGCCAGCGAGCGCAGCCAAGCCGAGGTCGCAGCAGCCGAGACCGCACCGCCGACGCCACAGGGCAGCGCTGCCCGCCTGTCGACGCTCCCAGGCCTAGACGCCACGCTGGTCTCGCTGCTGTCCGCCTGCCTGCACCGCGAACCGGTGCAGCGCCCAAGCAGCGCGGAGCTGTACAGCGCGCTCGCCAGCTATCTGCCCGCGCCACCTTCCGCACCGCACCGCGCAGCCTAGAGGCCGGATGAAACATGTGAAACATCGTGAAACCATGTGAAACATGACCGTTTCCGCCGGACTCGCGGGCCGGGGCGACCTGAGGCCCCAGGCTGGACAGCTAGGCGCGCGAGCCGCCCAGGGAACCTCCGCATCGTGGCATGCCCATTGCTGTTCTTCGACTCGCAAACGCCCCTACAGGAAGAGGACACCATGCGAGTCCACAGCTTCTTCGATGCGCCCACCTATACGCTCACCTATGTCGTCTTCGACCCTGACAGCCACGATGCGGTGGTGATCGATCCGGTGCTCGACTATGACCCGCTGGCTTCGCGCGTGTCACTGCAGTCGGCGGAACAGGTCGCCGCGTTCCTGCGCGAAAACGGCCTGACGCTGCGTCAGATCTTGGAAACGCACGCCCATGCCGATCACTTGAGCGGCGCGCAGTATTTGAAGCGGCACTTCGGCGCCGACGTCGTGATCGGTCAACGCATCACCGAAGTACAGCGCGTCTTTAAGCACATCTTCGGTCTGCCCGCATCCTTCCGCACCGACGGCAGCCAGTTCGATCGACTGCTCAGCGATGGGCAAGAGCTACAGGCGGGCACGCTGCGCCTTGCCGCGATCCACACGCCTGGACACACGCCGGCCTGTCTTTCGTACAAGATTCAAGACGCGGTGTTCACGGGCGACGCGCTGTTCATCGAAGACTACGGCACCGGTCGCTGCGACTTTCCAGCAGGCAGTGCCGAGACGCTGTACGAGTCGATCCACCGCAAGCTGTATGCGCTGCCGGATGCAACCCGCGTCTTCGTCGGGCACGACTATATGCCGGGGGGGCGCCCGGTCCGCTACGAAACAACCATCGCGGTAAGCAAGCGCGAAAACATCCACCTGCGGCAGGACACCACCAAGGAACAGTTCGTCGCGTTCCGCCAAAGCCGCGACAAGACTCTCAGCGCGCCGCGCCTGCTGTTCCAAAGTGTGCAAGTCAACATCGCGGCCGGTCACCTGCCACCCCCTGCGGAAAACGGCATTCGCTATCTGCAGATGCCGCTGAACCTGGGTCACCCCGTCACAGACGACGGCACACCAACCCAAGAAGAACCGCAGGGCTAGCGCGCAGCGCAGCAAGTTGGCGCGCTTGCGTGGTGGCCGGCAACTAACAGGCATGCACGCAGCGCGACCCCGATTTTCTTCGTTCCTTTCTTCCTTCGTTCGTTCCTTCCATCCTTCGGCCCTCGCGTTCCTCTGCTTTGCCTGCTGCGCGTGGCAGCCCGCCGCTGCAAACGCACAGCAGCCACTGCAGATAGCGACCTCGCCAGAAGCCTACACACCCTCTGTAGCCTGGCCTGCGCCGCCCAGCGCTGCAGATGATCTGCCGGTCATCCTGCCGACCGCGTTTCGCATCAACAACCCCGCACGCAACGTCGCCCTGCGCTTGAATCTTGAGCTTGGCACCGTCGGTGTGGCCAAGCACACCATCCAGTTCAGCCAGGACGGATCCGAGATCGACTACATCAACGAAGGTGGCCAGAACAACCTGTTCTTCTTCGCGCGCATCTCGGCCGAAGTCGAGTTGTTCCGTCGCCACACGCTGATCTTTCTGTACCAGCCCATCGACCTGCGAACCGAACAAGTCCTGGCCCGCGATCTGCGCGTCGATCAGCTGGACTTTCCCAGCGGCACGCCGGTCAACTTCCGCTATGGCTTTGACTTCTATCGCTTCAACTATCAGTTCGACTTCTTCCGCAGTCGCCGGCACGAGCTAGCCATCGGCGTCGGTCTGCAGATCCGCAACGCGGCCATCTCGTTCACGTCGGCGGACGGCGCGCTGCGTCGCGTAAACAACGACATCGGCGTCGTACCGCTTTTGCATCTGCGCGCTCGCACCACGTTCAAAAACGGCCTGTTCATCGGCACCGAGATCGACGGTCTGTATGCGCGCGGTCGCATCATCACCGGCAGCTTGTACGAGTTCGAAGGCGCGATCCTCGACGCATCGCTGCGCATCGGGTTGTCGCTTACGAGTTTTATGGAGACCTTCCTCAACCTGCGCTATCTCGGCGGGGGCGCGCAGGGCTTCAGCCAGGACGATCCACCGCCGGGCGACGGTTATACCAACAACTGGCTGCACACGGTCGTCACGTCGATCGGTTTCACCATTCGGTAGCGACCACATCCTGTTTCGCTCGCCTTGCTTTTGCCAGCGATCCGTCCCGACAATGACAAGCGATGAGCACCAAGAAGAGCATCCAGGTGCGCATGGCCAGTGCGATGTCGGCTGCGCCGCTGCGCGTTGCGTTTTATCCCGGCAGCAGTGCCGAATCGATTGAGCGCGCCATTCTGAGCGCGCTGGGACAGACGCTCCCTGAAGGGGGCCGCGTCCTCTGCCGCGATGCCGATGGCGATGTCGTGGCGCTGTCCGATAGCTTGCCGGACGGGCTGCTTCTTTCCGTCGAGCTGACCCGTCCTACCGACAAGTCCAGCGAGCCCGCTGCCGCTGCCACAGCGACCATTCCAGGACCACGACCGCTGCCGATCATTGGCAATCTCGCCGACCTGCGCCGCGGCAACTTCCTCGCAGCCGCTGAAGAGCTCTTGCACAAGTTCGGCGACTTCGTCGTGCTGAAGCTACCGGGGCGCACCGTGTACCTGACGCGCGATCCCGAAGTCATCAAGGACATGCTGTCGCGGCCCCAGGACTTTCCCAAGCGCACGATCGGCGATCGTTCTCCGCTTTCGCACCTGCGCACATACAGCGTCGGCGATGGCCTGTTCACTGCGGAAGACGACGAAGAGATCTGGCACGTCGCGCACCGCATCTTGCTGCCCACCATGGGAACCAGCGCGCTCAAGCAGTACTACCCCAAGATGCTTGAGATCGCCGATGTGCTGCTGGCCCAGCTTGGCCGCTTGCGTGCATCCGAGCCGTTCTTAGCGACGGATCTGATGACGCGCATGACGTTCGAGACCATCGCCTATACCGGCTTTAATACTCGCTTTCACTGCCTGGAAAGCAACGAAGCCATCCCGTTTGTCGACGCCATGGTCGAAGTGCTGCGCGACGCCATGCAGGCCCCGATGACCGTGCTGCCTGCATCGTTTCATCCACTGGCCGCGCACCGCCGCGAGCGCGCCAACACCGTCCTTGCCGGCACGGTCGATCGCATCATCGCCGAGCGCAAGCAGGCCCTTGAGCGCGGCGAGCCTGTGCCCAACGACATCTTGCAGACGATGTTGACGGCGCGCGATCGCATGACCGGCAAGCGTCTGCCCGACGAAAACATTCGCCATCAGCTGATCACGTTCCTCATCGCTGGCCACGAGACCACAAGCGGCCTTCTGTCCTATGCGCTGTATCTGATCAGCCGTCACCCGCAGATCGAAGCCGCGCTGTGTGCCGAGGTCGATCGTGTACTGGGCCGTGACTTCAGCTATCGCCCGACGTACCAGGACATCGAACGCCTGGACTATGTCGGGCGCGTGCTGAAAGAGACGCTGCGGCTATATCCGACGGCGCCTGCGTTCAACAAAGTCGTCGATCGCGACACCATGCTGGCGGGAATGTATCCGGTCAGCAAAGGCCAGCGCGTCGTCACGCTGCTGACCGCACTGCATCGTCATCCGCAGCACTGGGGCCCCGATGCCGAGCGCTTTGATCCCGATCGATTCTTACCCGACTCCGTCGCTGCGCGGCACCCCAATGTCTATCATCCCTTCGGCCTGGGCATGCGTAGCTGCATCGGCTTTCAGTTCGCGCTGTTGGAAGCGCGCTTGGTCCTTGCGCTTTTGTATCAGCGCTATCGGCCGCGGCTGCACGACCCCAACTATCAGCTGGTCCATGTCCAGACGCTGACCATCAAGCCCAAAGATCTGCAGCTCTTCCTAGAGCCGCGCGGCGAAGAAAAAGGCGCCTTCCCCACGCCGGAACAGCGCGACGCTCCCGTCGATACGCAGACTGGAAGGACGACCAGCGGCCCGCCTTTCTATGTCTTGTACGGATCGAACATGGGCACCTGTCAGGATCTGGCCCAGGGCATTGCGCGACAAGCAACGGCTCGCGGGTTTGCGCCTGTGCTCGCGGATCTAGACGCCTTTTCTTCGCTGGATGCCCTGGCCAAGATCGGCGCAGCGCCCCTGGTCATCGTCAGCAGCACGTACAACGGAACACCACCGGACAACGCGCAGAAGTTTGCCGCACTGATCTCGGATCTCACGCTCGCGGGCAGTCCCTTGCAGGGGCTGCAGTATGCGGTGCTGGGCTGCGGCAACAAGCAGTGGCGCACCACCTTTCAGAAGTTTCCCAAGCACGTGCATGCTCGTCTGTGTGCGCTGGGAGCGACGCCATTTATGCCGCTTGGAAGCTGCGATGCCGACGGCGATCTCGAAGCGGCAGCCGACGCCTGGCAGCAGCAGCTTTTCCGCACGGTGCCGACGATCTTTTCCGCTGGCAGCCCACCGCCACCAGCGCCCGAGACCAGCCCGCTTTTGTATTCCGTCGAGGTCGTGAACTTCGCAGGCACGCAGGCCCGTGCGGTCCTGCCCAACAAATTCCCACTGCAAGACGAAGCTCGCCTGGGCGTCATCCTGCGCAACGAAGAGCTGCAGTCCAGCCTGTCCGATCGCTCGACGCGACACATCGAGATCGAGCTGCCCGAAGGTGTCACGTACGCAGCGGGTGATCACCTGGGCGTCTTTCCCGAAAATCCACACGATCTAGTGGCAGCCGTTGCGGCTCGCTGTGGCGTACGCAGCTCAGATGTCGTCGTGCTGCATGAGGTCTCGCCGCTGCATCCAACGAGCGTGGGGGACTCGGCACACCTGCCAACCGGCGTGCCGATCACCGTCCACGACCTTTTGACCTATCACATCGATCTCAGCGGTCCGCTGTCGCGCAAAGAGCTGCGCGCACTCGCCGAAGGCTGCCCCTGCCCGCCCGAACAGAAGCAGCTTTTGGATCTGGCATCGGAAGCCACCTTTGGCCGCGATGTGCTGGGCCAGAAGCTGACGCTGCTCGATGTGCTGCTGCGCTTTGCGTCGGTACACTGCCCGCTGCCGCTGCTCTTGTCGCTGCGGCCCTTGCTCAAGCCGCGCTACTACTCGATCTCGTCATCGCCGCGCATGCTCGCTCGCGCCTGCAGCATTACCGTCGGTGTACACAACTTCAACGGCCCGCACGAGGCGCGCCGCGAAGGCCTGTGCAGTCACTATCTTTTGCACTGCCCAGCCGGCTCGCAGATTCGCATGCTGGTCAAGGACACGCGCTCGACCTTCCGTTTGCCCGTCGACGCCAAGACACCGGTCTTGCTGATTGGGCCGGGTACAGGCCTGGCGCCCATGCGCGGCTTCATCCAGGAACGCGCGGCACAGCGGCAGGCCGGCGAAAACGTCGGCAAGACCGTGCTGTTCTTCGGCTGCCGTCGCCCCGATCACGACTTCATCTATCGCTATGAGCTAGAGCAGCACCTGAAAGACGGCTCGCTGGATCAGCTATACATCGCGTTTTCGCGCCAGCCCGATCACCCTCGCATGTACGTGCAGGATCTGCTGCGGCAGCACGCCGACCGAGTGCTGGCGCTTTTGGACCAGGGCGCGGCCATCTATGTCTGTGGGGATGCGCGCAAGATGGCGACCGATGTGCAGCACACGCTGGCGCAGCTTGTTGCCAAGGCCCGTGGCTGCTCGCTTGCCGATGCCGATGCCGTCCTGGAAGGCTGGAAGAGCGAAGGTCGTTACCTGCAGGACGTCTGGGCTTCGTAGCCCGGCTGGATCGGCTTTTCGCGCACGCACTACATCGCCGGCATCGCGCCCAAAAGAAGCAGCAGGTGCAGAAGCTGCTGCGACAGCAGATTGACCACTTCCTCGGCCGGCACCGATGGACACAGGACCCATTCCAGGCTGGCCGCTTCAACGGTGCCAATCCAGGCGCGCAGCGCGATGCGCACAAGCGGCGGTAGCGTCTGCGGCGCAAACCCCATGCCGCTGACCAAGCGCGACATGCAGTTCACGCGCGTCTCTTCGACGATGGCGGCAACGCTTGGATCGGCGCCAACCCCGCCGCGCATCAGCGCGACATACGAAGTCCCGTACTGCTGCACATAGCTCAGATAGTGATGCAGGCCGCGTTGCAAGCGCTGAACCGGCGGCAGATCTGGATCCGGTTGAAGCTGCGCAAGCAGGCCGTCCGCAGCCTGTCGCAGCGCCGCTGTATAGAAGTCCCGCTTCGTCGGAAAATAGTGATAAAGAAGGCCCTTTGAGATGCCCGCTGCGGTCGCTAGCTCAGCGATGTGAACCTCGTCATATGGGCGGCTGCTAAACAGCTCAAGACCCAGCGCGATCAGCTGGGCGCGGCGTTCATCGGTGATCAGGCGCGTGCGCGCGTTGTTCGCGCTACCGTTCGCTGACGTGCGCTTTGCGCGGCCGGATCGGCGGCTTGCGGCAGCCGTCTTTTTCTTGCCCGCTTGGCCTGCTTTGCTCGCTGGCTTGGCCGCCGCTCGACGAGATGGCTTGGTAGACGCGGTCTTTCGGCTGGCTGCCTTGCGCGGGGTGGCGGACTTTTTCTTGCGGCGTGCTGGGGGGTTCGCAGATCGATGCCGGGCCATTGCCTGCTGACAATACGGCGCTATTGACCCACATTCAATAGGGTGATAGCGTCGGCTTGAGCTTATTGACCAGGAGTCAACAATGACCGCTGCCGCATCTGTATCGGGTCTGCATGCTGCAAATGGCTCCCCCTCTTTGGCGATGGATAGCCCGGCGAAGGACGGTGCCGCGGCGCACGCCGCACGGCCGATCAAGCCGCGCTTGCCACAGCTAGCCATCGACGGTGAACTGCCGCGACACTGGGCCTTCAACAACGTCATCGCCACGTCGTTGATCAACAGTGTCAGCATGCTGTTCCCAGCCGGTGAGCGCTTCTTTGTGCGCAGCGTGCATTACTACCTGCAGCGGGCCGACTTGCCCGATGAGCTTCGCGCGCAGATCCAAGGCTTCTTCGCGCAAGAGGGCCGGCATGCGCAGCAGCACGAGCGCATGAACCGCCTGCTTAACAGCCAGGGCTATGACGTCAGCGGCTTTCTGCACCTGTATGAGCGACTCTGTTACCAGATCATCGAGAAGCTGACGCCGCCGTCGTTGCACCTGGCAGGTACGGCCGCCGCCGAGCACTTCACCGCGGTCATGGCTGACAACTTCTTGCGCATGAACGAGCTAACCGACCACTTGGATCCGACGATGCGACGCCTGCTTCTGTGGCACGCCGCGGAAGAAATCGAGCACAAGGCGGTGGCCTTCGATGTGCTTGCGCACGTCAATCCGAGCTATGGCCTGCGTATGGCTGGGCTGGCCTTTGCGTCGGCAATCTTGGGTGCGTTCTGGTTCGCCGGCACCTGTCTTTTGCTGTGGCAAGAACGCCGCCTAGTGGGCTGGGAGCGCATTCGAAAAGACCTGTCCATGCTGCGCCGCGTGCGCAAAGAACACGGTCGCCGCGGCATCCTGCGCGAGGTGTTTGCCGCCGGCATAAAGCAGTATCTGCGCCGCGATTTTCACCCCAATAACATCGACAACTACGACCTGGCCATGCAGTACCTGGTCAGCGACGGTCTTGCGTAGAAAATAGGAGGCCTCCGATGCCCTTTGCTTCGCTGGGACACATGGACATTTCTGGACGCGTGGCGCTGGTGACAGGCGCCGCGCGTGGCATCGGACGAGCGACCGCGCTGGCGTTGGCCACAGCCGGGGCTCAGCTGATCATCTCGGACGTAAACGAGGCGGGGCTTTCTGAGCTAGCTGACCTGCTGAAGCAGCGCGGCCGGCTGCTGCTAAGCCGCTGCGTCGATGTGTCGGATCGCGCGCAGATGCAGTCCTTTGCCGATGCCGTGCATGCCCTGGTTCCCGCCGTCGACATCCTGGTCAATAACGCGGGCGTTGGCCTGGCTGGCGGCATCGAGACGACGAGCTTAGACGACTGGAAGTGGGTGCTCGGCGTCAACCTGTGGGGCGTTGTTCACGGCTGCCACTTCTTTGTGCCCAAGATGATCGAGCAAGCCAAGGCGCATGGTCAGGGCGGCCACGTCGTCAATGTCTCGTCGGCGTTTGGGTACTATGGCGGGGCGCGCACGATTGGCTACTGCACCAGTAAGTTCGCGGTCTTTGGCTTAAGCGAGTCGCTGCGCAACGAACTAGAGCCGCTGGGCATGGGCGTCAGCGTCATCTGTCCAGGCGTGATCGACACGGACATTATCTCGACCACGCGCTTTGCTGCCGAGCCGGGTCGCGATCCCGAAAAGATTCGCGCCCGCGTGCAGAAGATGTACCGCAAGCGCAACTTCCCCCCCGAGCAGGTCGCCGAGTCGATCGTGAGCGCTGTGCGCTGCCGTCGCTCGGTGGTGCCGGTGACCGCCGAGGCCTGGCTGCTGTGGCTGACCTCGCGCCTGTCCTCGAAGCTTTCGCACCGCATCGGCAACTTGGTCAATCGACGCGTCGAATCGTAGCCGCGCCCGCCGCCTTCTGCACCGCGCGGCCGTTCACTTCGGGGGTATGCCGCGGCCCAAAAAAACGATACAAGCACGACCCATGGTTCGACGACATCGTGCAGCTTGTTCGTTTGCGGCTACGTCGTATCTGGGTCTTGTGGCGGGCAGCTTGTGTGTGCTGGCCTGCGTCGAGCAGACTCCGGATCGCGCGCAGCCCTCGGAAGCCGAGATTCAAGAAGCCCGCTCGCAGCTTGTCGCAGCAGACAAGGTACCGACTCTGCGCTATCCCAGCGGTGCCGTGCTAAGCGGCCCCGACGGTGCGCGCATCGTGTACCTGGGCATGGATGCCGATGCCGAGGCGCTGGCCGTGGGCAAGCTCGTCACGCTGACCCATTACTTCCGCGTGGAAAAGCCCGCGCCCGAAGGCTGGAAGCTGTTTGTCCACGTCGACTCTGCCGACGCCAGCGGCAACCGCCGCGCGCACTTCACCGCCGATCACGTGCCGATGAACGGCAAGTACCCCGTCCCAAGCTGGCAAGCAGGCGAGATCATCCGCGACAGCCATCGCGTGAACCTGCCCGGATCGTGGTCGGGTGACAAAGCGCAGATCTTGATCGGACTGTGGAAAGGCGGCGCTCGCTTCAGCGTGCAAAGCGGTCGCCAAGATGGCCAGAATCGCGTCATCGCCGCCGAGCTTCCGACGCTGGCCGCTGCGCCGCCGCCGCCACGTCGCTTGGTGGTGCGCAAGCTGCCGGCTGGCGCGAAGCTTCAGATCGACGGCAAGTTCGACGAGCCAGCGTGGAGCACCGCCGAGAGCAGCGGCCCCTTTGTCAACACCATGGACGGCTCGCCGTCGCCGCAAGCTGGCTCGGTGCGGGCGCTGTGGGACGACAGCAACCTGTATCTGGCCTTCCACTTCCAAGACAGCGATGTCTGGGCCACGCTCGACAAGCACGACGACAAGCTGTGGACCCAAGAAGTCGCCGAGGCCTTCATCGATGCCGACGGCGACGGCCGCACATACATCGAGCTGCAGGTCAGCCCCAAGAACGTGACCTTTGATAGCTGGCTGCCGGTGTATCGCGGCAACGACAACGCATGGGATTCCGGCATCGAGACCGCCGTCCAAGTCCACGGCACGCTGAACCAGCGAGACGACGACGACCAGGGCTGGGATGCCGAGCTACGCATCCCGCTTGTCGCGGCCAAGGGCAAGCTGGAAACCATGCGCGGCGTGCCGCCCGTCCCCGGCACGATCTGGCGCGCCAACTTCTTCCGCTTTGACTTTCCCAAGGGCCGGCAGGCCGTGGCCAGCGGCTGGTCGCCGCCTTTGGTCGGTGACTTTCACGCGCTGAACCGCTTCGGTCAGCTCGCCTTTGCCGATGCACAGGGCGTTGTACCGTCGGTGAGCGCGCCGGTTGCGCCGGGCACCCTGCCACCTGTGCTGCAAAACGCCGTGCTGGCCAATCCCCCAAAGCCCGTGCCCACCGGCCCGCTCCCAGGTGCGCCGAGTGCCGCACCGGCTGGCACTTCCGACGACCACAAGGTGCCGCCGACGCCGCAGCTTGCACCGCCCCCCGGCTTGCCGGGCGCTCCGCCGGCTGCCCCGGCCACACCGAAAGCCACCACGCCGCCGCCCCCCAGCAAAGCCCCCCGCCCCACCGGCAAGACCGGCTAGCCCGCCCCGTCGTGCGCCAGGTCTCCGACGGGCGCGAGCCCTTCTGGCCCGTCGGATCGCTCTCGCTCGCGGCGTTTATTATTCAACATAAATTCATACATCGCAGTAATGTCGGCAATTTATATTATAATATTACGAAACGCAATTGAGTTACCACGGCACGCAATGATAGGGTCGTAAAGTCGTGAACATAAGTGCGTTGTGAGCCGGCGACGGCTCAAGCAGCAGCGCTCCCAGACGGAGGCAGCATGGACCTCGAAGAGCTTCGCGCGTTTCTCGCGGTGGCCGACACCGGGTCGTTTCTGACGGCGGCGAAGTCGCTGCGCATGTCACGCGCCACCCTGCGCCGACGGATCGATCAGCTAGAAGCCCGCGCCGGAGTACCGCTGGTCGACCGCACGCGCCTTGGAGCACCGCTCACCGAAGCCGGCAAGATCCTCGCGGGCCGGGGCCGGCTGATGGTGAATGAGGCCAGCGCGCTTCTGGCGTCGGTGCGCGAAGCGGGATCAGAGCCAGGCGGTGAGCTACGCGCGCTCTTGCCGATCGGCCTGCCGCCGCACGTGGTGACGCCGCTGCTTTCCTTTGTGCGAGACAAGTACCCACGGCTGAGCTTCCGCCTGCAGTTCAGCGAGGACCCCATCGGTGGACTGCTCGAAAACGTCGACGTAGCCATCCACTTTGGCGACAGTACGCCCCCCGGCCCCTGGGTCTCGCGCGAGCTGATCCGCGTCCGCATCTGGGCCATCGCCAGCCGCGAATACCTAAGCCGCCGTGGCACGCCGCAAAACATCGAAGACCTCGCTCGCCATGACCTGATGTCCTTTGAAGCCCCCGGCGACGACGGCCGCAAGTGGACGACGCTGCGCGGTCAGACCTTCCCGGTGGCTCCGGTGCTGGTCACGCGGCACATCCATTTCTTGCGACAGTTCGCGCTCGCTGGGCTGGGCATCTGCATGGTGCCCGACGCCATGCTGCCCGATCCGGGAGTACCGGACGGCACCTTGATCCCTGTCTTGCCCGATGTGCTCGGCCGCGAGGTCGGCGTTCGCGTCGTCGTGCCCGCCGTGCTGTCCGATATCCCGCGCATTCGCGCGCTGGTCGATCTGCTCAAGCCATTTCTCGGCGACCTGCGGCTTTAATGGCATACGAACCAGAAGTCTGTCGTTTTTATCTGTATATTCTTACGTTACAACACAAATAACCCATTCCCCGGCTCACCGTCCGACGCCACGTACAGCCACGCAGCCGCTGATTCCTCCTGGCCCGCGAGCCGAACTTCCTGCGTAGGACATCCGTTGCATGTCGATAAAAACGTCGCGCCCCCACGCGCAGATCGGCGCGTGAGATCGCAATTGACCGTCGCAGCGAGCGCGCAGTACGGTGCCTCGCTTCGAGGTCTTCATGCAAAACCAGCTGATTCAGAACTACATCGGTGGTGCCTTTTCGGCGCCGGCCGCGGGCCGCACGCAGGACAACATCAACCCCGCAAACGGGCAGAGCCTGGGCCAAGTCGTCGTCTCAAGCCCGGCCGAGATCGAGACAGCGGTGCATGCGGCGAAGACCGCGGCCTATGCGTGGCGCATGCTGCCTGCTCCCAAGCGTGGCGAGATCTTGTTTCGCGCGCAGCACATCCTGCGTCAGCGCAAAGAAGAAGTCGCCCGCGCCCTGAGCTTGGAAGAAGGCAAGTCGATTGCCGACGCGACCGGCGAAGTGCAGCGCGCCATCAACTGCTTTGAGTTTTCGGCGGGCGAAGGGCGCCGCAGCTTCGGCCAAGTGATTCCGTCAGAGCTACCCAACAACCTGATCTATACGCGGCGCATTCCGTTGGGCGTGGTGGCGCTGATCACGCCGTGGAACTTTCCCCTGGCCATTCCAGTGTGGAAAGCTGCAGCGGCCTTGGTCTGCGGCAACACCATCGTGTTCAAGCCCGCATCCAGCACGCCGTGGTGCGCGCACCTTCTGACCGAGATCCTGATCGAAGCGGGCATTCCTGCGGGCGTGTGGAACGTCGTGTACGGCCCCGGTGGCTCGCTGGGCGACGCGCTGGTCAAGCACCGCGATGTCGCCGCCATCAGCTTCACTGGCAGCAACGAGATCGGCCAGCGCTTGTACGGCCTGGGCGCCGCGCACAACAAGAAAGTCCAGTGCGAGATGGGCGGCAAAAACGCGATCATCGTGCTGGATGATGCCGATCTCGATCTGGCCGCGACCGCGGCGGTGCAAGGGGCGTTCTACTCCAGCGGCCAGCGCTGCACGGCGACCTCGCGTGCGGTGGTCATGAAGTCGGTGCTGTCGACGTTCTGTGAGCGCGTCGTCGAAAAGGCCCGCGCCTTGAAAGTTGGGCCGGGCACCGAGCCAGGCGTGCAGGTCGGCCCGCTCGTCGACAGCAAGCAGCTTTCGACCGTGCTTTCGTACCTGGACATCGGCAAGCGGGAAGCGCGGCTGCTTCTGGGCGGCTCGCGTCTGGATGGGGCGCTGGCAGCAGGGTACTTTGTCGCCCCGACGGTGTTCTGCGACGTCGAGCGCACGCACCGCATCTTCCAAGAAGAGATCTTTGGACCGGTGCTTTCGATCGCAGCCGCCGAAGACGAAGCGCATGCGTTTGCCCTGGCTAACGACAGCAGCTATGGCCTGTCGTCGTCGGTGTACACGCGTGATGTCGGCCGCGTATTCCGCTACATCGATCTGGTCGAGACCGGCATCTTGCACGTCAACAGTCCGACCGTGGGTGGCGAAGCACAGGTGCCCTTCGGAGGCCTTAAAGACACAGGCGTCGGCGGACGCGAGCAAGGGACCACGGCGCTCGACTTCTTCACCGAGTGGCAGAGCGTGTACATCGACTACACCGGCACGCGCCGCACTGCTTCATTTTACTAGCGAAGCGGGCCAACGACGTTCGCTCGCGGCCCGTTCCTTCGCCGCGGCTCTGCGCTGTGTGCCTTCCGCGCGGCATGGCGGCTGCACCACTCGCCCGAAGCATAAAGAGGGATGATAGACTGTCGCCGGTGCGCGCTCGATGGTGTCTGGTCTTGTTGTTTCCCATGGTCCTCTGTGGACGCAGTCAGGCGCAGCGCCTCGCCCCGACATCGCCTGATTCCGCCACGAGCAACGGAGCAAGCGAGCCCGCTGCTGTGCCCAAGGACTCCGCGGCAAGCGAGCCGGGAGACAGCACGCCGTTTGAGACGCGCGTGCGAGCCAGTCGAGGGGTGCCGGGTCGGGCGACCAGCGTCGTCACGCGCGAACAGCTTGACGAACGTCTGCCCCGCTCGGCCCCTGATGCGCTGCGCTATGAACCCGGTGTCTATGTGCAACAGACGGCACACGGCCAAGGCTCGGCGTTTCTGCGCGGCGTCACCGGGCAGCACACCGTGCTTCTGTACGACGGCGTGCGGCTCAATAACAGCCTGTATCGCCAGGGCCCGAACCAGTACTTTTTCACGATCGACTCGCAGACCATCGATCAGATCGTGGTGCAGCGCGGCTCGGCGTCCGTGCGCTTTGGTTCGGATGCCATCGGCGGCGCGATCGAGGCCCTGCCCATCCAGCCGCTGGCTGCTGAGCGGCCAACGACCGAGCGGCCGCGACCGCTTCTGCATGGGCAGGCTCTAGGCCGCTTTGCCAGCGCGGATCGCGAAGCGGGCGGGCGCCTGCGCCTGTCGGGCTGGCTGTCGCCGCGCGTGGGTCTGGTGGCCGGCGGAGGCTATCGCACAGCCGGTCTTCTCGACGGGCGTGCGGTCCGCAATATCGATCAATCGGTCGCACCGTTTCCTGAAGTGCCGCGCTATACCGGAAACGGCTTGGCGCAGCTTGGTACCGGATTTCGCGAGGGAACCGCGGACCTGCGGTTGGTTATTCCGCTTGGACCCGCCACCGGCCCACGGCAAAACGATCAGCTAGTCTTGGCCGCTTATCAGTACCTGCAGTTCGATGCGCCGCGTACTGATCAGTGCCCGCCGGCCTATGCGCCGCTCGACGAGTGTCTGATCTATGAAGAGCAGTTTCGCACCCTGGCCTATGCCTCGCTGCGTTTATCACCGGGACTGCGTGGGCTTTCGCGGCTGCAGACGACGGTCTCGTATCAGCTGCAGCACGAACGAAGGCGGCGCGATCGACCGCTAGCCAAGGTGCGCGAGCGCGGCCTGGATCAGGTCCACACGCTGGGCCTGACTGCGCGTGGCGAGAGCAGCACTCTGCGCCGTCGCTGGTTCGGGCTGCGCGGACGCTATGGCCTGGATCTCTATCATGATCAGGTCGAATCGCAGGCGGCCTTGGATGTCCTCGATCTGGGCTTCACCCGCGACTGGTCCCGCGGGCAGTACATCGCTGGCTCGCGCTACACCAGCTTCGCTGGCTTTGCCGAAGCCGAAGCCAACTTCGGTCGCTATGTCGTCGCGCGGGCCGGAGGACGACTGGGCGTGGCCGCGGCCTGGGTGCCCGCCGATGCCGAGTCAGCGACGCAAGCGGTCGATCGCCTGTTTGTGCCCTATGCCTTCGACGTTGGAATGGAAGTGCGGCCGCGCGGTGAGCTTGCGCTGCTGTTCAATCTGAACCAGGGCTTTCGCACGCCCAACTTGGACGATCTGTCGTCACGTCAAGCGACGGGCCCTGGCTTTCAGTTCGAAAACGCCGCGCTACAGCCCGAGCGCTCGCTGACGGCCGAGGCCGGTGTGCGACTGACGTTTAGCTGGCTTTCGCTCTCGGCGTGGTTCTTCAACATGGGCCTGCACGACGCCATCGTGAGACGCCCGCGCAGCATCGCCGAGTGTCCACGAGGCAGCGGCCTGGATGCGCTCGGCTGCACGACGTCGTGGTCACGTTTTCAGTTGGTCAACATCGGCGGTCGCGGCGTGATCTGGGGGGCCGAAGGCGCGCTGCTCGTCCACCTGCCGCTGCGCATCGATCTGTCAGCCACTCTGGCCTATGCCTATGGCGAGGCGCCGAATCCAACGCCGCCGGGCGCGGGCGAAGTCGGCTACCAAGCGATTGTGCCGCTGTCGCGTATCCCGCCGCTCAACGGCACGGCCGAGCTTCGTCTGCGTCCGCTGCGCGGCACCGTCCTGGGCGCGGGCCTGCGCTGGGCCACCGAGCAGACGCGTCTTGCCCCGGCTGATTACAACGATGCGCGCATTCCCCGCGGT
The DNA here is from genome assembly GCA_964554495.1 of uncultured Myxococcales bacterium. Lineage (GTDB taxonomy): Bacteria > Myxococcota_A > Polyangia > Palsa-1104 > JAEUJZ01 > JAEUJZ01. The sequence goes on along the minus strand of CAZKOY010000004.1, from coordinate 60,462 downwards.
GGCACGCCGGGTTTTGTTGTGGTCGATCTGCGCGCCGGTCTGCGTCTTCATGATCTTTTGCCGCGCGGCATCCTGCACCGCGCGACCGCCATGCTCGTCGTCGAAAATGCAGGCGACGTCGCGTATCGCTATCATGGATCCAGCGTGAATGGCCCAAGCAGCAGTGTGACATTTTCGTTAGATATCGAACGCTAGAGGCACATATCACGCGGTTCCGCATAGATTTGTCTTACACAGAAAGGACTCTGCGATGACTCTACGATCTAGCTCCTCGTATTCCTCTCGCGCATGGCTGTGGAAGGGCACGAAACAGGCCGGCCTTGGCGCGGCGCTCGCGCTTGGCTTGGGGCTTGGCTGCTCAGCCACCCCGGCGGAGCAAGAACAGGTGATGCCCCCAGACCTTGGTGACACATCGTTCACCGGCTGCAGAGCGGGCTCGGGCAGCGTGATGTCTTCAGCTAGCTGCACCCGCCAAGGAACGGACTATCAGCCCGGCAAGACGGTCGCGCCCTGGCCGGCCTGTGTCAGCGACGGAAATACATACGTTCCGATCAATGCAAATATCAGCACGGTGGCGCGCATCACGGCGTTTGAGACCATCGCCACCTTGCTGTGGGAATGCGACAAGGTGCCGACGCCCGCCGACTTTGCCGAGGCCAAGGTGCAGCTCAGCATCGCCAATGGCTTGCAGTCGCGCCTGGATCGACGCGAAGACGAGCACTATCCCGTGTTCGTAAACGGCATGGGACAGACGCTGTGTACCGATCCCGTGCAGAGCATCAATCAGCCCGAGCGATGCGTCGGGCCGGTGCGCATGGTGCCAGCGCTCAACGCCGCCATCATGGCGGGGGCCAGCGGTCAAGAGCCGCGGGTTCAGGCCGCCCGCGTCGAGGGCATCCTGATCTGGTTCCTCTATTCATCGGTGTACAAAGAAGCCGTCACCTGCGGTCGCGACAAGCTCGATGACTGCGACTCGTCATGGGCCTACTTCACGGGCGGTGAGGCGCGCAGCAGCGCGGGCAAGGGCTTCATGCGATACACCAAGGTCGCCGACGCTGCCGCAGCCGATCGCGTGTATGACGCCTCGCTGGCTGTGCGCTGCTGGCGCGATGTCGATCGCATGCTGCCCCCCGGCAACAGCACCCTGCAGAACTTGGCCTACGGTCAGCTCGATCGCGCGCTCGATCGCGCGTTGGCTGCCACGGTCATCGATCGTCTGGGCTACATGAAGCGCAACTCGGGCGAGCGACGGGCCGCCGACTGGGCATTTATCAACATCACCGCTGCTGCGCTCGATCGCGCGGCCACTGCGCGGAACACCACTCTTGCCCAGACGCTGCGCAAAGAAGTCCAAAAGACCGATCCCAACTCCGTCAATATCGACGACATGATCAGCACCCTGCAGCAGCTCTTCCCCTGCAGCTAAGCGCGTCAAAGCGAATCTAGCCCGCGGCGACCGCGGCAAGCTCACTGCGCATGGCGTGTTCGGCGAGCCCAAGCGGGCTCAGACGATCCAAGAGGGCTTGCGCCGTCGCTGCGGTGTGCTTGGCTTCGTCGCTGCGCCCAGCGGCCCGCAGGACGGCAAGCTGCGTCGACAGGGCCAGTCCGTGCAAGATGGGCAGAAACGAATGCAGGGGGGCTGCCGCCGCAAAAGCCGCTTCGGCCCCAGCCAAGTCACCGGCAAAAAGGCGAGCACTGGCCAGCACGCACTGACAGGCCACGACATAAAACGCGTTGGCTCCTTTTGTGGCGAGCACCTCGCTGGCTAGCTTCGCCGCCTCGCGCTGCGCCGCCTGATCTCGCCGACAGCGCAGCACCATGGCCAGCCACACCTTAGCGTGCGAGATGGAAAGCGGCTCAGCCAAGCGCTGCGCGTGGCTTAGATTTTCGCGCAGCACGTTCTCTGCAACGGTGGATTCGTTCGCAAGCTCAAGCGCCATGCCCAAAAAGGCGCTGATCAGCACCTGGTTGCGGCGTGCTCCGGCTTCATGTGCAGCGGCAAGCCCCTCTTTGGCCAGCGTGACCGCGCGAGCCGGATCGCTGCCCAGCATCAGCAAAAAAATGGCGTGCGCTTGCTTGAACCACGCCCGCGCCAAGGGATCGCTACTCAGACACGGCTGGCCCACCGCTTCGACCAACCCCAAGAAGCCCTGCGCGGCATCGCGAATCCCACCAAAGCTGAACATGCTGATCAAAAGAGAGCCGGCCTCGACATACATCCCAAGTCCGTCGCCGCTTGGAACGACGGTGCTGAACTCGCCGATCAGGCTGCGAAAATGATCCTGCTTTCCCATAAGGCTCGTGAAGGTCAGCATGTTGCCCAGGGACTGCATCCACAGCCGACTGCCGCGCGGCAGAAGCAGCAGCGCTTGGCAGCCCGCCGGATAGGCCGACTGAAAGTCGTCGCGCCAGAAGTGCGCCGTGCAGGCCAGCGCCTCTAGCGTCCCCAAGGCTTCCCCGCTGGCTCCGCAGCGCTTGGCAAGCTCGACGCGAGCCAGCGTAGCCTGCAGATCGTTGGCCGAAAGGGCCTGCATCGCGGCCCGCGTATACGGCGCCAGCGCTCGCTCGCGGCTGTGCCCCAAGCGAAAGTGTTCCGCCAAGACCATCGGATCGAGCTCGCCGGCTTTTTCTAGGTACTCAGCGGCCAGGCTGTGCGCATTCACGCGATCTTCGTCGGAAAGCAGGCCGTATGTGGCCTCGCGCACCAGTGCATGACGGAAGGCAAACTCGTCCTCACCGGGCAGGCGGCTCTCGGGCCGCTGCGCGATCAGCTCACTTTCGCACAGCGATCGAAGCGCTCGGTCAAGCTCTGGCTCGGAAAGCTGGCCAGGCTGCAGCCCACGGATCCCCGTCCGCCAAAAGATCTCGCCAAACACGCTGGCCGACCGCAGGACACGACGCGACGTGATATCCAAGGACTGCAGACGCACCTGCAGCATGGCCAGCACCGTCTCGGGCAGCGCGTCTCGCTTACCTGTGGCGACGGCGCGAATCAGCTCTTCCAGATAAAACGCATTGCCATCGGCCTGGTTTACAAGCTGCGTCACCAAAGACGGCGTGGCCTGCGGACCCAGCATCTGACGAATCATGCGCTCGGCCGCGCGGCGGCTTAGCCCCGGCAGCTTGAGCTCTTGCATGCGGCCGACCCACAGGTTGGGGTACAGCGTATGAATCTCGGGCCGCGCCATGGCTAGCACGAAAAGCGGCTGCTTCAGCTCGCGCAAGGCCAGATCAACCAGCTTGATCGTCTGACTGTCTGCCCAGTGCAGATCTTCCAGAACAAAGACCAGCGGAGCCACCCCGGCGGCTTGTTGCAGGTACCGCAGAAAGGCCTGGCTGACTTGATCGCCCATGACCTTGGGATCGCTGCGAGCCGCGCGCAGCTTTACGCTGGCGTCATCGGGAAAATGAACTCCCATAAGCTCGCCCAGGAACTCGGGCAGGGCTTCCAGCGAAGGCTCGGATGGCGGGGGCTTGTCGGCACTTGGTGATAGCGAAAACAGCTGCTCGATGTGTCGCCGGATTTTTTCCTGCTGCTCGGCCAGAGAGTCCCCACTATGAATGCCGCAGGCCTGCCGCAGAGCGCGCGAAAGCGGCGCATACGGCGTGCCCACCGCCAGCGGATCGGCGCGCCCCATCAGCATGGCCAGAGCCTGCCCGCGCATGGTCTGCCGTCGCAGAAATTCATGCCGCAGGCGCGACTTACCAAACCCGGCCGGCGCCGTGATCACCATCGCGGCAGGCGACAGGTGCTCCAGCACATTCACAAGCTCCATTTCCAACACGGCCAGGTCTTGCTCGCGTCCCACGCAGGTCGTTGGGCGCCCAAGCAGCAGACGCTGGTCATCAAAGTCCTCTGGCTCGGCAAGCAGTCCACGGCCTTCCGCGAGCGTCTCTAGCGTGAAGCGCTGTTCAAGAAAATCAGCGGACAGCGCGTCCAGCCAGACAACGCGCGTCACCGCCGCCAGCAACGAGCGGTCCGCGGCTGCGGCGAGCACGCGGTTCTGCTGCTGGCGCAGCGAGGCCACGGCGCGATCGATGGCCTCGCCGATGGGCACGCGCTCGCGCACGATGCTGCGACCGGTGGCCATGGCGATGATGGCGCTGGGCCAAGCCTCGCGAATGGCAAGCGCCAAGCGCGCCGCCAAGGTCACTTGATCGGCAGCGCTGCCGATATTCTTCAGCGTGGCGCACAGCGAGCCATCGGCCAGCCACTCGATCGGTGCCGCGAAGTCCGCCAAGCGCAGCCGCAGCGCGCTGCGTTCCTCTGCTAGCTCGCTGGCCGACAGCATGCTGCTTGGTCCGGTCACGCTGCGTGGATCTGGCTCGGCTGCGACGACCACCGTGACTAGCTGCTGTTCGTCAGCGCCGATGCCTGTCATGGCCTTGGGCAGTGGCGACATCGTCTGGCTGTCGTCGACGATCGGGATCTTGTTGAGCTCAGCCAGAAGCACACCGGCACTCTGCGGTCGCTGATCCGGCTCGCGCCGCAGCATGGCCTGCACCAGTGCATCAAGCTGCGGCGACACATTGCGCCACGCGCTGCTCAGTCGCGGCGCATCTTCGAACAAAATGCGCGACAGCAGCGCCGACAAATGCTCGCCCATAAACGGCGGCCGGCCGGTCAGGCACTCGTGCAGCACGCAGCCCAAGGAAAAGATGTCGGCCGGTGGCCCGATGTCACGACGCCCACGCGCCTGCTCGGGCGACATGTACTCGGGCGTGCCGATGACGATGCCGGTCTGCGTCATCGTGCGGTGTGACGCACTTCGTCGCGCAACGCCCAGATCCAGTAGTGTGACGCGATCGATCAGGCCATCGCGCAGGAACAGGTTGCTCGGCTTGATATCGCGGTGGACGATGCCGCGACTGTGCAGAAGCTCCAGCGCCTCGCAGACCTTCTGCGCCAGCCGCACGCTCTCGGCGACGCTCAAGGGGCCACGCGAAAGCCGACGGGTCAGGTCTTCGCCATCTAGCCATTCCATGACCAGATAGGGCAGACCCGCGGCGGACTGCCCGTGGTGGACATAGCCGACGATGCCGGGATGCGAAAGCTCGGCAAGAAGCTGAATCTCGCGCAGGAAGCGCGCCGCTTCCTGCTGTAGCTGTGTGCGCAGCGCGAGGTACTTGATGGCGACCGGCCGATCTGTCTTTCGATCGAGAGCGCGATAGACCGAGCTCATGCCGCCGCTGCCCGCCAGGCGCTCGATAACAAAGCGCTCGCCTTCCACTGTGCCTGCAGCCAGGACCGGGGGATTCATCGGGTTCCTCTCGCGCGCCGAGAGGTCGGCTCACAGTAAGCCGGGGCTGGCGCGGCAGTTGAGAGCCCATTTTAGAAACGACGTGCTTTTCGGGTAAAGCAGTGTGTGCAAGGGACTGCTAGCAACCAAGGACTCGTCCCGCCAAGGCCATCCCTGACAGCAGCGCATCCTGCAGCGTGTCCGACTGCGCGGTGCGACGACACACGCCCAGGCCACTGGCCGCGCAAAAGCCAGGCTCGTCGTCGGATAGCGCGATCTGCAGATCGGCAGTGTGGGCCCGCGAAAGTGCCCGCTGCAGCCATGCACTGCTCTCGGCGGATGTGGCCAGCAGCGCATCAAATGGACCCCACTCAGACGGCACGGCGCTTTGTTGTGACGAGTCCACAGGCAGGGCCTTTAGCCACCACATCGACGCGCGATGTTCAAGCTGCAGCGACGTCAGCGGGACCGGCGCGTTCAGGCCCCGGCCCAGGTGTGCCGCCAGCGATCCGGCAGGTCCCTGGGGCAGATACCGCTCGGCGAGCGTCGGCTCACTGGGGGACGACCGCAGTTGCGAAATGACAGCATCTTGCATCCACGAATCGATATGCCGTCGAAGGCGTTGATCCGAAATGACAAACTCTTGCATCTTCTGCAGCGCAGCAGAGCCCGCAGGGGCTGCATCGTTCACGCAGAAAAGGTGAGCAGGGATGCAGTGGTCGATTAGCGTGCGTGCGCAGATCAGTGCCGCCATGTCATCGCCCAGCACCGCGACGCGCAGCGCCTGTTCACGGGCCGGTCGCAGTACCTGCGCGCGATAGGCCAGCGGCGCCAGTTTCTTGGCGAATACGCGCAGCGAAAGAGGACGAACGATGCCCAGATACGGACGCTGTGGCGGAAACGGCCGATCGAACTGTCCCAAGCACCACAAGATGCCGCCATACGACGAGGGATCGCGACCATCCAGGGCATAGCGATGGTTCAGATCGATGAGCAGATCCAGCGCGCGTTCGGCGCTCGGTGTCCACGAAAGCAGCGCCTTGCCCCAGGCCATGCGCAGGCTGTTGTGCAGCTCTCCATGAATGCGCAGGCTGTGCTGTGCTGCGTCCCATAGCGGCTCGCCGGTTTCACCGCGCGCCAGCCGTTCCCAGGACGGCAAGAGCGGTCGCGCATCCGACTCGTGCTGTCGCAGAGTCTTTATCGCCCAGTCCGGCACCGCCGACAGCGTCTCGTGCCGTGGCTCATAGGTGCAAAAGACATGTGCCAGCTCGCGCCAGGTCAAGAGCTCGTCGAGGAACTTGTCGCGGCTGTCGTCTGAGCAGATCGCTTGCGCTGCCTGTCGCGCGATGCGCAGCGGCGACACCTGGCCATAGTGCAGGTACGCCGACATGCGGCTTGAGCCCGACGGCTTCAGCGGGTCATCGCGCTGCGTGGCATAGCGATCGAGCCCGTCGTGCAAAAAGCGCTGCCAGCGAGCATAGCCAGCCTGGCTGCCGCCGCGCGTATGGTGTACCGGACCGACGCTGTGATCGATCTCGCAGCGGGCGATGAGCGCGGAAAGATCCGTCGCGGCGAGATCAAGCGGCACAAACGGCAGGCTCGGCACAAAGGCCGGATAGGGCGGCGTGATCTCGGACCATGGGCGCAGCGCTCGCTGCAGTCGCTCGCGGGCGGTCGCCGCGCGAAAGGCAAAGGCGCGCAGCCACGCGCGTCCGATGCGCCGCGCCGGCAAGACGCAGGCGGTATCAACAGCCAGCACAGCGCGCCGCAGCGACGTCGCCAGGCTCTGCGTCCAGGCGACAAGCGGTGCCCATGGCATGTCTTCCGTGACCACAACACAGGCCCGCTGCGCCAGCGTCTTCAGGTGCGGTCCGCGCTGACCTGGGCGCTCGACGTGACAGGCATAGCCGATGCCGCGCGCCGCAAGCTCTGCTTGCACATCGCGTGCGCCTTCCAAGATAAAGCGATGGTGCCGATCCGAGGCATAGGGATAGCGCTCGGACAGCGCGTGATAGACGAACAGCGGGCGCTCAAGAAGCCCCGACAACGTCAGCGCCACGTCGAGCGCGGGGTTTTCGTGCCCTCGCACCGCCGTGCGCATCCAGTAAAGGACAAACTCGCCGTCGGCAGGCCGCTGCGGGTTTTCCGTGCCTGGCTCGGGCGAGACGACATGGATGCGCTCGCTCAGGTTGACTGGCAGCCGCGTCAGAAGCTGGGGCAAGAAATTCGTCCGCAGATCAAGGCCTTGCATATGCGTTCTGATGCGGCCCAGGTCGGCGTTGGTTCACGGTTTTCGCGCCGCAGCGACGAAGCCAACTCAACAAAGGGAATACGCGGCTCGGCGGCTGGCGCACGGCACCTGTCGGCTGTCTGTGGCCCGCATCTTCGCGCTTGACCGGCTTGGGGACGAAAGCGCATCTTTTGCAGGCGTGTGGCGTGGGGGCTTAGCCAGCCCCACAGACGGGACGCACAGCATCGGCGACCCCGACTGACGACAGGTCCACGCCGAGATCATCGAACCAAAACCCAAGCTGCCGCACCCCGGCAGGCAACCACGACCCGTACGGAGGCTGTTTCAATGCCGCATAGTCCCAAGAACTTCGAGCACCTGATCGGAGACTGCAAAGCGTTCCTCAGCGAGAAGCAGCTACAAGCGCACTTCACGCTGTACCAGGGCTACGTCAAGAAGCTCAACGAGATCGAAGAGAGGTTGGGTAAGGCCGACCCGACGACGGCCAACTATTCCTTCAGCGAGTACTCTGAGCTGCGTCGCCGCGAGCCGGTGGCGTACAACGGCACCGTGCTGCACGAGCAGTACTTCGAGAACCTCGGCGCCGAAGGCGGCCAGCCGAGCGCGGCGTTTAAGGCCGATGTCGAAAAGTCGTTTGGCTCGTGGGATGCGTTCATCGCCGATATCAAGGGCATCGTTGGCTCGGGCCATGGCTGGGCGCTGGTCACGTATGACTGGACCTATGGCCGCGTGCGCACCAACCAAGTGCAGGGCGAGCACCACATCGGTCTTCTGCCCAACCAGTCGACGCTGATCGCCATCGACGCTTGGGAGCACGCCTACTTCCTCGACTATGGCACCAAGAAGCCGGATTACCTGGCCGGTGTACTCAAGCACATCAACTGGGCCACCGTCGAGAAACGTCACGCCATGACCCGCATGGGCAAGGCGCAGTAAGGCGAAAGAGAGGGGGGCTCTTGCGCTTGTTCTGGGCGTTTCGCCCGCCAGACGACGTCGTAGCGGCCGCGGCTGAGCTCTTGCACGGCCTTATGACGCCGACCGAGCGCTTGGGCTATCGCGTGACCTGGTCGCGTCCGGCGTCGCTGCACACGACCGTGAAGTTTCTCGGCGACGTCGATCCGGCGCGCGTGCCAGAGATCCTTTCGCGGGTGCAGCGCGGCATGGCCATGCAGCCGACGGCTCCGGCCATTGTGCGGCTGCGCGGCCTGGGCGCCTTTCCCCAGCCCGAGCGCCCCAAGGTCCTTTGGCTGGGTGTGCAAGGCGAGAGCGAGTCGAACCAAGGCCGGCTGCTTTCCTTGGCTCGCGCCGTCGAAGAATGGCTCTTTGAGCTGGGCTTTGCGCGCGAAGAGCGGCCCTTTCGTGCCCACTTGACGCTGGGTCGTGTGCGCGACCGCCACCAGCCGCGCCCCGTCGACAAGCGGCCGTCGCATCGTCGACCCACGGGCAGCGCCAGCGAGCGCGACGAAAAAGGCCCGCTTTCGCCGGAACAATGGCGGCGGGGTCTCGCCGACCTGCTGGCCAGCTATGGCGATCGCCCCGTCGGTGGCGCGTTTGCTCTCAAAGAGATCGTGCTGTACGAGAGCCGCCTGGGCCCCGACGTTCCCGACTACATCCCCCTGGCCACGGTGCCGGTGGGCAGCGGCAAGTAATACGTTCCTTTTTCGATCCTTTCACGCATTCCTACCATGGGGGTCCACGTGACTCACTTCCGCTCGTGCAACCTGTGTGAAGCGATGTGCGGCGTGCGCATCGAGACCGAAGGTGACCGCGTGGTCAGCATCCGCGGTGACGAAGCCGACCCGTTCAGCCAGGGCTATATCTGCCCCAAGGCCACGGCGCTCGGCGACATTCACCACGACCCCGACCGCCTGCACCGTCCGCTCAAGCGCAGCGGCACGCGCTGGCACGAGATCTCATGGGACGAAGCGCTTGACGAGACCGCGGCGCGCATCCATCAGATCCGCAGCGAGCACGGGCCACACGCCGTGGGCATGTACCTGGGCAACCCCAGCGTCCACAACTATGGCGCACTGCTTTATTCCGTGCTGTTCGCCAAGGTCCTGCGCAGCCGCAGCCGGTTTTCGGCGACCTCGGTCGATCAGCTTCCCAAGATGCTGACGTCGCTTTTGCTGTATGGCCACCAGATCGTGATGTCGGTGCCTGATGTCGATCGCACCGACTGCTTTGTGATCTTTGGCGGCAACCCGGTCGTCTCGAACGGCAGCTTGATGTCGGCACCGGGAATGAAGCGTCGCCTGGCGGCGATTCGTGCTCGCGGCGGTCGCGTCATCGTCTTTGATCCACGCCGCACCGAGACAGCCGAGCTAGCCGATGAGCACGTGTTCGTGCGTCCGGGCAGCGACGCGCTGATCCTGGCTGCGATGCTGCACGTGATCTTCGCGGAAGATCTGGTGCGCTTGCGGCATCTCGCTTCGGCCATCCGCGGTCTCGACGCGCTGCGGGCTTCCGTGCAGGACTTTTCCCCGGAAGCTGTCTCTGCGGCCTGTGGCGTTCCCGCCGAGACGCTGCGTCGTATCGTGCGCAGCTATGCCCAAAGCGAGCGCGGCGTGCTGTACGGTCGCTTGGGCGTCTCGACCCATGTCTTCGGCGGGCTGTGCAACTGGCTGATCGAAGTCATCAATATCGTAAGTGGCCACTTCGATCGCGAAGGAGGCGCCATGTTCCCGACGCCCGCGGTGAACTTGGCGCAGCTTGGATCGTGGCTGGATCAGCAGGGCCACCACAACAAGTTCAGAAGTCGCGTGCGCGGCATTCCCGAGTTTGGCGGCGAGCTTCCCGCGGCCTGCCTGGCGGAAGAGATCGACACGCCCGGCGACAAGCAGATTCGCGCGCTGATCACGCACGCGGGGAATCCTGTCTTGAGCACCCCCAACGGCCGTCGACTCGATGCCGCGCTGCCGCGGCTCGACTTCATGGTGGCCATCGATATCTATCTCAACGAGACGACGCGCCACGCGAACATCATCCTGCCGCCGACCTTCGCGCTTGAACACGATCACTACGACCTGGCTTTTTTCGCGCTGGCCGTTCGCAACACCGTCAAGTACTCGCCTGCGCTGTTTGCAAAAAGCGCTGATCAGCGTCACGACTGGCAGATCTTTGCGGGCTTGATGACGCGCCTGCTTGAGCACGATGCAAAGAGCGGACGCACCAAGGATGTCGCCTTGTCGCGCGCGATGCGTCTGGTGTCCGACCATGCCGAGGGCTTCTTCGATCCAGCGCGCACGCTCGATCTGTTGCTGCGCATCGGGCCCAACGGACTGCGCCGCGGTCGCCAGGGGCTGAGCCTTGCAACGCTGCTTCGCGACGAAAACCGACACGGCATCGATCTGGGGCCGCTTGCGCCTTGCATGCCGCAGCGACTCTATACGCGCGACAACAAGCTCGACGTCGCAACGCCCATCATGCTTGCGGACTTTGTGCGTCTGCGTGAATCGCTCTTGGTGACGCACGAAACCACTCTGATCCGCGACGGGCTGCTCTTGATCGGGCGACGTCAGCTACGCTCGAACAACTCGTGGTGCCACAACAGCGAGCGCTTGGTAAAGGGGCCGGATCGCTGCACGCTGATCATGCATCCGCGCGATGCGGCGCAGCGCGGCATCCAGCAGGGCGAGCGCGTCCGCGTGTCGTCGCGCGTCGGTGAAGTCGTGGCGCCGGTTGCGGTTTCCGATGAAGTCATGCCGGGCGTCGTCAGCCTGCCGCACGGCTATGGTCATCATGGGCAAGGAACTCGCCTGCGCGTGGCCGAAGCCCATGCGGGCGTCAGCGCCAACGACCTCACCGACGATCTTTTGGTGGATCCGCTGGCTGGGACGGCGCACCTAAGCGGCGTGCCCGTCACGGTGTGCCGCATGCCCGCGGACGTTGACACCCTGCGTCAAGGAACGCCCTAGCCGTCCGTCACTCTTGCGTTATTGCCACCGCGTGCTTGCGCTGGGCTGGATCGGCGACGATGCCCGGCTGACCTAGCCAAGCGACTGCGATAGTGTAGTGGCATGGGTCGTCAACGCATCGATACCGTCTTGCGTGTGCGCACGCGGCACCGCCCTGGACAGCTTGCTCGCCTGGCCACGGTGATCGCGCAAGAGGGCGCACTGATCGGCGAGATCACCACGGTCCACATGGCCGAAGGTCTCTCGACGCGCGACATCACCGTCGAGACCGAGAATGAAGAACACACGGCTCGCTTGATCTCGGCGCTGCAGCACACAGATGGTGTCGAGGTGCTGGAAGTCAAAGACCTGGTCTTTGAGCTTCACCGCGGCGGCAAGATTCGTGCGGCCAGCCGGGTTGAGCTACGTCGCCTCGGCGATCTTCGTTACATCTACACGCCGGGCGTGGCGCGGGTCTCGCGCGCGATTGCCGCCAACCCGGATCGCGCCTGGGATTACACCAACATCGGTCAGTCCGTCGGCATCTTCACCAATGGCTCGCGCGTGCTGGGTCTGGGCAACATCGGCCCGCTGGCCAGCATGCCAGTGATGGAGGGCAAGGCGGTCCTATACGACAAGTTCGCTGGTATCTCAGCGACGCCGATCTTGATCGACACGCTGGACGCCGACGAATTCATCGAGACCGTCGTGCGGCTGTCCAAGACCTTTGGCGGCATCCACTTGGAAGACATCCGCATTCCCGAGTGCTTCAAGATTGAAAACGAGCTTCGTCGTCGCTTGAGCAAGCCAGTGATGCACGACGACCAGCACGGTACCGCGGTGGTCACGCTGGCCGCGCTGATCAATGCCTGTCGCATCACGGGGCTGGATCTGCACAAAGCCAAAGTGGCGCAAGTCGGGCTTGGAGCAGCCGGCAGCGCGATCGCGCGGCTGATTCTGAACTACGGTGCGCGCTCGGTCCTGGTCACCGACGTAAATGCCGAGATGGTCGCGCGCATGGTGGAAGAAGGAGCACAGGCCGCGACCCTGGATTCGATCATGGCGACGGCCGATGTCGTGATCTGCACGACAGGCAAGGTCGGTCTGCTCAAGCCCGAGATGATTCGCAAAGGCCAGGTCATCTTCGCGCTATCGAATCCCCAGGCCGAGATCGATCCCGATACGGCCCGTGCCGCGGGGGCGGCATACGCCGCAGATGGCGCAGCCATCAACAACGCGCTGGCGTTTCCGGGAATCTTCAAGGGCGCACTAGAGACGCGCGCCAGTACGCTGCATCCGCAGATGTTCATCGCCGCTGCGCAAGCCATTGCCAGCGTGGTGACTCCTGACGAAGTGGTGCCGTCCCCCTTGGACCCGCGCGTCCACGATGCGGTCCGCAGCGCCGTGGCAGACTGCGCACACAAGCTCAACCTAGCCAACACCGCCAAGCTGTAAGGCACCTGGCCGGCAGCCGGTGCGCAGTCGGTGCTGGCACGGCAGCGGACCAGTTCGCAAAAAGAAAAAGGGAATCTGGCTGTTTGCCCACATGGGCCACACCAGATTCCCTTTTTTCGTGTATGGAATCGCTCGGCAGAGCCTACGGGATGGAATACATACTGCCGCGACCCTGGGTGCTATCCAGCTTGCTGCGCTTGAGCTTGCCGCCCTTGACCAACAGGGTCAGGTTGTTTTCCGCTTTGCCACGTCGCCCCGACGCTTCCCAGTGCTTGCGAATATCCTCGGTGGTGGCGCCGCCCTTTTCACGGACAAACGTCATGATCAGCTGATCGCCGGTCATCTCGAACTTCCGCGACCAAGGCGCCTTCCGCGACGAGCCCCGCTTGTCGGCTGCTGGCTTGCGCCCTCGGCGCTTGCCCTTGCTGGGCGCTTCCGCGTCCGCGCGCTTCTTTCCTTTTTTGCCCCCGCCACCACGTCCCGAAGTGGTAGACCCCACGATTCCGAACGCCTTGAACGTTGCGTCGATTTCGGCAATCGCAGCTTCGTGCTGCTGCCGCTCCTGTCGCAGCTGATTGATCAGACGCGTCAGCTCCGATGCATTGGTGGTCTTGGTCGCCATGGTCTTGCCTCGCTGTTTGAGCATGCCGTGTAGGAATCTGGTCCGTAGCGGTAGTGATGGAACAGTACACAACGCAGAAATTGGGAACAAGCGTGAAAGTGTCCGTTCGCGGCGTGTAGATGCAGCGGCAGATACTCCGAAACGGCAAGGCTGCCACCCCATCGACGGAGGTATCTGGTCTTGATATGGTGCGCCCATGGCAGCAGCCCCCCGAGAGCCGAGACGGCACGAGTCGCAGCAAGCGGTCATTCATTCCCCCGCCACGGCGAGTCGGACCGATATCAGTGCGGTCGCAGCCAACCCCGAAGCGGCAAGGCAGAGCCCATCGCAGCCTACAGGCCTTGCTGTGGGCGTCGGGAATCCCGCGGCGGTCCCGCAGACGCCCAAGCGCCAGCCCAGCCCGACCATAGGGCGGAATGTGGAGCTGTCGGCGCATGGACTGGACGCACATGGCGCCGGGGTCTGCCGCATGGTGGATCGCGAGATTCACGTTCCGGGTCTGCTTCCTAATGAGACAGCGGATGTGCGGATCCACCACCTCAGCCCACACACCCAAGATGCCTGGGGGACCGTTAATCGTCGGCTCAACGACTCAGAGGAACGCGTGCTGCCGTCCTGTGCTGGCTATGGACTCTGCGGGGGATGTTCCCTGCAGCACATGCAGTACGACGCTCAGCTCCGCTGGAAAGCGGAACGGCTAGCCCACGCGCTGCACGGAATTCCTGGAATTCCTGGTGGGGTCTCGGCCTGCCTTGGATTCGGCTTTTCCCCGTGTGATGGCGACCGGAAATGGGAACACGGCCTAGGGGGACTGCCCCTGGGGTATCGCAGTCGCGTGAAGCTGGTGGCCGCGCACCGCGCGACAAGCGCGAATTCCGCGACCGCCGCACCGCTCTATTTCGGGTCCTATATTCCACGCTCGCATGATGTTTTGGCGATGGACGGCTGCCGTATTAATGCGCCTTCCCTGACTGCGCTGGCGCACACGCTAGCCATCGAGCTGAATCGTTTGGGAGTACGTGCCTATGACGAAACCACGGGGCAGGGCGTGCTGCGCTATGTCCTTCTGCGGGAGTCTGCCGCTCATGAGCAGCAGCTAAGCTTGGTTGTGGCCGAGCCCCCATCTGCCGACGTGCTGGCCGAGCTAACGACCGCGCTTACGTACGCCCATCCGCAGCTTGTCAGCATGGTCCTGCACGTAAATCGCAGCCCCGGAAATGCGCTCCTGGCAGACGAAGGATCGGAAACAGATGGCGATGCAGCCGATCGGCTGCTGCACGGGCCGCCCTATCTTTGGGATGAAGTCGGGGGGCTGTCGCTGCGCATCTCGTCTCGTTCCTTTTTTCAAGTCAACCGTGTCACGGCGGCCCGGATCTATTCCGATGTCTGCGCACACGTGCGGTCCCTTTTGCTTCCGGGGCCAGCACAGCATGTGACCGCGCCGCTGCGAATCGTCGACCTTTTCAGTGGGGTCGGTGGGCTGGGCCTAACTTTGCTGCGCGGGCTGCCAGGCAGCTCGCTTCTGGGCGTGGAATGGAGCGCGAGTGCGAGCGCAGATGCGCAGGCCAGCGCAGCGCGGCTGGGCCTGTCCCAACAGGCTGACTTCCGCTGCGGCGCGGTCGAGACCGTGCTTGCCGATGCCGCAATCCGCGCGATGGCACAGCGGTGCGACGCCCTGTTATTAAACCCGCCGCGGCGTGGCTGCACACAAGATGTGCTGTCAGCGATCGTGTCGCTGCGTCCGCGCTGCATCGTCTATGTCAGCTGTTCCCCCGAGAGCCTGGCCCGCGATCTTTCGGCCTTGACGCGCGCCGGGTATGCCTGGCTGCAGAGCACGCCGTATGACATGCATCCGGGGACCCCGCACATCGAGTCCGTCACGATCTTGCGCGACGCGCGCTGAGAGCCGGCAGCCCCCTGTGAGCTGTTTTGCGCTCAAGCTGGCACTTAGGGAATAGCAATGGCCAAGTCTGCTTCCCACCTGCGCCTGGTCGAAACGCCGGCTGATCCGGGGGCTGGCACTGCCACGTCGTCGGATCCAGCGACGGCGCCGCAGGCCACCCTTGCTTCGAGCACGCGGCGCGGCGAGGCAGCCTCAGGCATGGCGGTTCATGATGTTCCGTGCTTGCCCTCGACCAGCGATGGGCCTCCCTCGTGGGAACAGCTTTTCCGTCTGTATGGGCCCTATGTCGCGCAGGTTGCGCTGCGGGTCCTCGGCCGGGATGACGAGGTCGATGACGTGGTGCAGGAAGTATTTCTGGCCGTGATCTCGGACCTCGACAAGCTGCGCAATCCGCTGTCGGTGCGCGGCTGGCTTAAGACGGTGACGGTGCGCAAGTCGTATCGCGTGCTCAAGCAGCGCAGTCGACGGCGGCTGTGGGCGTTCTTGGGGCTGGGTGACAGTGCCGAGATTCCGGCGGCCTGTGGCAGCGAGTCCCTCTTGGCTCCGGGGTGCGGTACCGAAGACCGCGTCCTGCTCATGCGTATCTATCGTCTGCTCGACGAGCTACCCGCCAATGAGCGGCTGGCTTGGACGCTGCGCCATATCGAAGGAGAGCAGGTTGAGTCGGTGGCAAGCCTGTGCGGCTGCAGCCTGGCCACCGCCAAGCGGCGTATCGCTGCCGCACAAACTTTTCTTGCAAGGACATTAGACGATGCCTAGTCGGCAGGTGGACTTCCAATCGCAGCTTTGCGCCAGGGTCCGTGCAGAAGCGCAGCACTTGGATGTGTCCTGGACACCGGAGCGAGCCGAACGCATCCGCACGGGAATTGCGCAGCGACATGTGGCTGCTACTCGACGACGAAGCGCTCTGCGCATGGGCGGCATCGCAGCCCTTTTTCTTGCGGCGCTGTGGCTGCCCCGCAGCGGCTCGCTACGCCCGTGGAGCCAAGACGCGAGCAGTAGCCTGCCCCAGACAGCGGGCATCGCGGCGGGCAGTCATGCGACGCGAGGCGCGCCATCGTCCCCTGTGCCGCAGCCGCCGCTGGCATCAACAACCGCTGCAGCTGAAGCAGCCCAGCAGTCGTCGCTGCACCTTGCGGATGGATCGTCGGCGCGGCCCCGCGGTCTAAGCGCGGTCGCCGTGCGACAAGAGAGCGCATCCAGCGTGCTCGTCGAGCTTTTGCGCGGCGGCGCCGATTTTTCCGTCACTCCGTCCGCGGCTCGGCAGTTTCGCGTGGCGGCTGGTGGTGTCACGGTCGAGTCTTCAGGGTCGTCTTTTTCCGTCGATAAGCAGCCCGTCGGCGCAGCGGATAAGACCGGCCTGCGCGTCACGGTCGCGGTCCGCGAAGGGCGCGTGCGCGTGTTTTGGGCGGGGCAGCAGGCGGTGCTGGTGGCGGGCGAGCGCGTCGAGTTTCAAGTCAGCGAGCGCAGCCTTGAGTTCACGATGGGCCCCGGCAAAGATGCACCGAGCGCAAGCGCGTTCCCATCGTCATCCACGTCAAGCGCACGAACGGATCAAGCCGCGATCGGTCTTGCTGCGACATCGGGACGCGGGCCGCTTGCGGCGCGTGCGACAAGCGGTGCTGCTGCCCAGGCAAGCTGGCGTCAGCTAGCGCGCTCGGGAAAATTTGAGCAGGCGTATCAGCAAGCCTTTGCGCCGGCTCGCGCATCCTTTCTGCCGTCGCCTTCGCCGAGCCCTGCTGAGGTCCGCTTGTCGCCGATCGTCGACGAAAATCCCGCGCCCGCTGATCTGCTGCTGCTCGCCGATGTCGCGCGCATGAGCCACCATCCCGCGTCTGCCGTGGCTCCACTGCGTCGCTTGCTAGAACGGCACAGCGAGGATCCACGCGCGCCTCTGGCCGCGTTCACACTGGGTCGCGTGCTGCTGGATGACATGGGGCAGGCGCGAAAAGCAGCCGAGAGCTTCCGTCGTACGCAGACGCTGGATGAGGAAGGACCGCTCAGCCACGACGCGCTGGCACGCGAAGTCGAGGCGTGGGCGCGGGCCGGAGACATATCGCAGGCTCGTGAGCGAGCGCGTGAATACCTTCGTCGTTATCCAAGCGGTCGCCGCGCTGCCACCGTTCGCCGCATGGCGGATCTGTCCGCCGTGACCTCCGCGGAATCGACCGCTACCGCGAGCAGCCCGACGGAATAGCGCGTGGCGTTAGACCAAATCGCCTAGTAGTACGGCGCAGGAACGGCGGGCTCGTCGAGACGTCGGCTGTACGAGAAGGCGTGGAACTCACCCGGCTCTTGCCGATGCACTTCGCACCACCACTGCTGCCCCTGTGTTTCTTCCCGCGTCTTTAGGCAGGCGGGGCAAGGCGGCTCGATCGTCGGCAGGTTGTCGAGAACATGCGTGTCCTTGGGACGCACGACCAACACCGCGCAAGGCGACAGCCGCACCGTGCGCTCGGCCACCGAACCCAAGAGCAGGTGGCGCACACCGCGACGGCCATGGGTGCCCACAACGACGAGATCG
Source organism: uncultured Myxococcales bacterium (assembly GCA_964554495.1). Lineage (GTDB taxonomy): Bacteria > Myxococcota_A > Polyangia > Palsa-1104 > JAEUJZ01 > JAEUJZ01. The sequence goes on along the minus strand of CAZKOY010000004.1, from coordinate 42,571 downwards.
GCGCTGATCTCACCGGCTAGACCTGCGATCTGTTCGGCGATCTTGCCCAGACGAATGTGGACTGTGCTCGGCACGCGTCGCGATGGGTCCGGGCCCAGCATGCGGTTGGTTTCGGCAATCAGCCGTTCGCGCATGTGATCGGTGATCTGCACCAGCGAAGCGCGACGGTCTTGCAGTGGCACGATCTCGCTGGCTTCCTTGTCGACGACTGCGACGACGTGCAGCTCAGCATAGGGATTTCGGCGAGCCAGCGAGATCGCTTCAGCAAACGCCAGAGAGCCCAGATCGGAAAAATCAGTGGCCACCAGGATGCGGTACTTTTCGGCAGACGGACTGCCTTTTTCGGTCTGTGTTTCCATGACTTATTCTCCAGCGAGCGCGACGGCCACACCCCATGTTCGTCCCAGGGCCGGCGCGTCCCGCCGTTTGTCGATCGAAGTGGCGTGCATGCCCTAGCGCGTCGGGGTGTAACGGGTCATTGGCGCGGACGAGACCGCTCGCATCCACTGCCAGAGCAGTCCGGCTTCCGCCTGCGAGATGTGCTTGAGCGCTGGCATCTGCTGCCAGGTCGCTTTGTATTCCACGCGATACGCAATGTGCATATACAGCTTCTGTTCCGTGCTGCGATACGTGTGCAGCGGCAGCGGCGTCGCATAGTCCCAGCCGAAGCGCGCTCCTACTTTGTTTACGCCGTGACAGAACTGGCAGTTCTGGCGAAACACTTCAAAGCCGGGGCGAACGTCGGCGCTGGGGACAAACTGCCGATAGTACGCGGTGCCCTCGACGAACTCGATGCCCGTCAGCGATCCGGTCAAGCGCCACGGCGAAAAGTTGGCGAGCGCCGGTTCAGTCATCTCGGGATGCCAGCCATCGGCCACCACGATCTTATTTCCCGAAAACGCCACCTGGCGAATGTCGGCATAGCCTTCGACGGACTTGTTCACCGGGGGTAGCTCGGTGCGATACGGTCCCTCGGCAGTGGTGCTGCGCGACAGCGCCACGAACGGCGCCACGCGCTTCATCGTTGCTGCATCACGAAACGGCAGCGGAATGACGACGCCGTTGTGAAAGTGAAGCAGCGCCAGATCCGTGCCATTGGGCGGCGTGTACTTGGCCCAGATGTCGCTGAGCGCGACGCCGCGGTAATACGCGCTGGTGCCGTACTGCACATCGGTCCGCTGCTCTTGCTTCTGCGGCAGCGACTCTAGATCCACGGTCTGTGGGTTCTGTTTCGCTGGGTCCTGCTCTTTTTTGCCATACACCCCAGGGGCGCGAACCCATAGCTGAACAGGCTGCGCCGCCTCGGCATGGGCGGCCAACGCCAGCGTCGAGGCCGCCACAAAGAACGATGAATAATAAGTAACTCGCATTGCACTTATTCTGTGCAATGTACAGGCCACCGATTTCGTGCCTAGCCCGCCCCCAAAGCCCGCGAAATCTGCGGGCACGCTAGCGCACACAGCAGGTCTTGCGCAGAGGCGGGCAGGCGCTCCCCGCAGCGCCTGCGTCTTCCGGGGTTCACAGGTCGTGCCTTGGCGCCGTGGCGCAGAGGCTGGCCTTGGCCGCCTGCGCTACTTCGCCGACAGACCTGCCAGGACCTTTTGCGCGTGGCCCGCCACCTTCACCTTGCGATAGGCCGCGAGCAAGCGTCCGTCGGGCGCGATGACAAAGGTTGAGCGGATCAAGCCCATCGACTTCTTCCCATACATGTTCTTTTCCCCCCAGGCGCCATATGCCTGCGCGACGACCGCGCCCGGATCGGAAAGCAGCAAAAAGGGCAGCGAGAACTTGCTCTTGAACTTCTGGTGCGAAGCGACGCTATCCGGGCTGATTCCGAGGATGACGGCATTTTGCTGCGCATAGGCCGCCTGCGCATCGCGGAAGTCACAGCTTTCCTGCGTACATCCGGGCGTGTTGTCCTTGGGATAGAAATACAGAACCACGCTGCGGCCGCGGAGCTCGCGCAGAGTGTGCAGGGCGCCGTCGTCGCCGTATAGCTCAAACTCTGGCGCTGACTGTCCGACGGTGGCAGTCGCGACGTGGGGGATCTCGGATGGGCTCATCATGGTTGGCTTCCTCGCGCCGCTGCTCTTATGTCGTCGCACCGGAAGCTGTCAAGCGAACCCAGCCACGGTTCTTCGTCGACCGCCAAGATCCCGCCTTCCGCGGTATAGTGATGGTTTACGACGTGGGTATGGCCGAGCACAGGGATACAGCGCAGCTACGCCGAGGGAGTGTCGGATTCCTATTTCTTCTGACATTCCTTTTTTTGTCACAAGCGTCAGCCAGTATCCCAGACGACGCCGCATTTCGCGAACAGTATCTGCGCGCCAGCAAGCTGTACGCCGCCAAGGACTATGCGGCGGCCATTCCGGTGCTGCAAGCCGCGTATGCCATCCAGCCAGCGCCTCAGCTTCTTTACAACATCGGGCAGGCTTATCGCCGCTTGGAACAGTGGTCTTCCGCCCGCGTGTATTTCGAGATGTATGCCGCCATGAGCCGCGATCTGACGCCGCCGGCCCGTGCTGCGCTGGAAAGCGTGCTTAACGAAGTGAGCGAGCGCGAGCGCGCCGAGCGCCGGCCCGAGGTGATCGAAAAGACGCGCACGCTGGTGATCCAAGAAGAAAAGCCACTGCCGCGCTGGCTGCGTCCCCTGGGCATTGCGGCGGGCGCAAGCGGCCTGGGAATCGCCACGGCCGGCGCCGTCCTTTGGGGTCTGCACGGCCAGTGCGCGCAGCCAGCCGAGCCTCCGGCGACGCAGTGTATGCAAGTCTTCAACAGCGACCGCTTGGGGGTCGCGCTGACGGCCGCAGGCGTTGGCCTTCTGGCTGTGGGTGCCGTGACCTTTGGTCTGTCTTTTCGTCGTCCCAGCCGCGCGCAAAAGCGCGTCGAACGGGACGGCCTGCTGGAAGAACAGCTCATCGTTCCGTCGGTCCAGATCACTGGTGAGCCACCGCCGAGCGGCTGGAACAAGGACGGTACGCAAGTGGAGCCACCGCCCGCTGGCTGGGGTACGAACGGCCAACGCCAGCCGCACTAGTGAATTCCTTTTTTATTCCTTTTTCTTTCGGAATCTACATCCAATGTTTCGATAAAGGAGTCACAGAGCCACGATGTCGTCTCGTCGCGATCGCAGTACCCGCCTGGGGCTAGAGCTTGCCGCCACCTTGGATGGTTCCTCTGCAGCGAAACACCCGTCGCATGCGGTCGCTGGCTTGGCTGACACCCTGGCGGCTGAGCCGACAGAGCCGCAAGTGCTCGACGTGACCCTCGATCCCGCGGCCTGCGACAGCGCGCAGCCAAAAGACGATGAGTCGGTCGTCCAGATCGGGCAAGCCGACGCACTGCCGCCGCGCATCGGTCGCTACCTGATCCTCCGTCAGCTTGGCCGGGGGGGCATGGGCGTTGTCTATTCAGCGTACGACCCCGATCTGGATCGCAAGGTCGCGATCAAGGTGGTGCGCGACGGCATGCAGCAGCGCGCCCGCGGGCGCAGCCGGGTGCAGCAGGAAGCGCAGGCCATGGCTCGTGTCTCGCACCCCAACGTCGTCCACGTCTATGAAGTCGGCGAGGATCATGAGTCGCAAGGCGGCCGCATCTTCATCGCCATGGAATTTGTCCCCGGCATGTCGCTTCTGCACTGGCAGGAACAACACCCGCTGCGCGATCCGCGCGCCTTCGATGCCCGTCTGCGCCTGTATCTGCAAGCCGCAGCCGGCCTCGCCGCCGCCCACCAGTGCGGTCTGATCCACCGCGACTTTAAGCCAGACAATGTGCTGGTCGGGGACGATGGGCGGGCGCGGGTGCTCGACTTTGGCTTGGCGCGAGCGCTTTCCCCGACGAGCCCCGGCGAGGAGCAGCCAGCGAGCAGCGTCAGCTTGGCCGGGACCTCGTTTGACAACCTGAAGAGCAGCCGCGAGCGGCTGACGCAGGCCGGATCGATCATGGGCACGCCGGGCTATATGGCGCCCGAGCAGGTAAGCGGCGACGAAGCGGATGCGCGCAGCGATCAGTTCAGCTTCTGCGCCGCGCTGTACGAAGCGCTGTACGGCGTGCTGCCTTTTCCCGGCGAGACGTTCGAGAAGTTCGCCGAAAACGTGCGCACGGCCGCGCTTCCTTCTGCCCTGCCGCGAGCGCTCGGCGGCATCGAAGTCCCGACGGTGATCGAGCGAGCCCTGCGACGCGGCCTGTCGCGCGATCCAGCGGCGCGCTTTCCATCGATGCTGGCGCTCATCCGCGAGCTAGAACACGGCCTTTTGCCCGATGCCGACAACGAGAACACGCGGCGCATCAAGCGACGCTCGACGCTGGTGGGCATCGGCATCTTGCTCGGAGTGATCATCCTTCGGCGCATCTTGCTGCGCGTCTCTGGCCCCGATCCACGCAGCGCGGTGCTGATGGCCTGGACCATGGCGCTGGCTTTCGCAGGCAGCATGGTGTCGGCGCGCAAGCTGATCCAACGCCAGCCACGCTATCGCCAGTTCGCATGGGGGATTGGGGCGCTGCTTGGTTTTGTGACGCTCGGTCGCACCTTGGGCATGGTGATCGGCCTAACCGCCGAGCAGTATCTGCCCCTGGAAGTGCTGGGGGTGACCATGCTGCTCGTCTATGACATCCCCGCCGCGGGGCGCCGCCAGATTGGCCCCTTGGTCGCCTGTCTGTTGTCGCTTGCGCTGCTTTTTTATCTGCCAAAATATCGCATTATTTATATTAATGTTTTGTATTTGTTTATTTTCTACATATCTGGATATCTCCGTCTGAGCGATCGCGCGGCAGATTCCCAAACAGCCTCCGATGATATGGGCCAATCGGGGCGCTGATCAGCCGGCACTTTTGGGAACCTGGCCTTGCACAAGCTCGGCATGGCCACCCAGGCGGCGGACGGTGGGCAGCAGGTTGCCAAACGCCTCGCGAAGCTGGCCGTTGCGCTGCTCGACCGCTTGCAGAATCTGGGACAGAGCGGCGCGGATCGGCGCTTCGTTTTCCGGCGGCATGCGCACGACGACCGCGGCGACGATGCGCTGCGCGGGCACTCGGCCCAGCGGCGGAAAGGTCGTCTCTTCGACGCGCTTGCCGTTGTCCAAGGTCTTGGCCGAAAGCGGCTGCAGATCAGCCAGCAAGCGGCCGCTGCCGTCTAGAAGCAAGGCCCACGCGGTCTGATCCGACCTTCCTGCCGTGCGCTTTTCGATGCGCACGACGATCTGGCTGGTGATCGGGATCTCGTCGGGAGCACTGGCCGCGGGCAGGGCGCGCAGGCTGACGGCGAAGCGGCGATCTTGTGCCTGCTTCAGCGTGCGGAAGCCGACGGCGGCGACGAGCGCGATCACCAAGGCAAAGCCGAAAATAAACAGGCGTCCGGGGATGGCTTTCATGCGCGCGATTGCACTACTTCTCGCCGTCCGAGAGAAGGTGATTCTGCGTCTGTCGTTGCTGAGCTGCGGAAAAGGCGCGCAGGATGTCGGCGGCGGTCTCTTCGATGGCCTTGCCGGTGATGTCGACCACGGTCCAGCCGGGGTGGGCGGAAAACAGCGAGCGGGCGAAATAGATCTCGCGCAGGATGTGCTCGCGCTGGCCATAGCTCATGTCGGGCACCAGATCCAAGTGCAGGCGCAAGAGGCGCTGGCGACGAATGGCGAGCAGCGCTTCGGGCTGGATGGTCAGCGCGAACACCCGCTCGGGCGCGACCTCGGCAAGCTGAGCCGGCGGCGGCACGTCGAGCACCACGGGCACGTTGGCGACCTTGAAGCCCTTCTGAGCCAGATAGATCGAAAGCGGCGTCTTGGACGTGCGGCTGACGCCGACCAGCACCAGATCGGCGCGCAGTAGGGCATCAGGCTCGCGTCCGTCGTCGCTGTGGACGGTGAACTCGATGGCTTCCATGCGGCGGTAATAGCCGGTCGAAACGGTGTGCAAAAGGCCGGGGATGCCGCGCGGCTCGATGCCGAAGAAGCCAGCCAGCGAGCCAAGCAGCGAGCCGAGCAGGTCGACACAGCGCACGCTGCGCTCGCCACAGCGCCGGAACAAAAGCTCGCGCTCTTCGGGGCGGACCAGCGTCGAGACGATCAGCGCCTGCGCGACCTGGGCTTCGGCGACGACGGTGTCGACATCATGCTCGTGGCGCAGATGGGGAAAGACGCGCAGGTCGATATCGCTGTCGTCGATCTCGAACTGCGACAGAGCGGCTCGCACGACCTTTTCTGCGGTCTCGCCGGTCGCATCCGAAACGACAAAGATGGCGCGCGGCGGCGACGTGTTGGAACCAACAGAAGACATGGGATCGCCGACTGGGAACATGGCTGCGCCTACGCTAGCACGGGCAAACGCCTTTTTGCGCACTGCGTCAAAGGTCGACTGTCCGCGGACGAATCCGTCGCAGATTCCGTTGGCGACTCCCCTGGCTGCGCGGCCTGCGTTGGCTGCGTCATCGCGGTGCGCGCCTGCCAGTCGATCACCCGCGGACACTCGGGGTCGGGGGCGTGTGCGTCGTGGTGGATGTGCTGCGCGACAGCCCGGCAGCCACCGCGGCACAGCGCCCGGTACTCACACGATCGGCAGGGCTCGGGCGGCGTTTCGCGATAGCGCTGAAACTCTGGGAAAGCGGCGGGTTCTTTTTGGTACGCGCGCAGGCGGTCCACCCGCGCCGACGTAGATGCAAAGAAACTGCAGGCAGATAGCTGTCCAGCACTGCGTGCTGCGACGAGAAGGTCACCCGCCGCGCATCCATAAATGCAAAGGAATTGCACAATCTGCCGGGGCGGCTGGTGATGGACAACCATCGGGGTAAACGAACAGTCCAAGCGCACGCGCAGGCCATGCTGGCGGCTCAGCGACAGCACGGTGGGCAGAAGCGCGCGGTGCTGTTCATCGCTGCAGCGGCTGTTTTGATAGACCTCGCGACGGGCGCCGCGGCCGGCGGGCTTGAAGCGCAGGACTTCGATCTCGCTGACGTCGCGCGATCGGCCATAGGAAAATAGCTGCGGCAGACGAGAAAACGTGTCACGGGTGAGCACGCAGTTGATGCCGACATCGGGGCTGACGCGCCGCAGGGCGACAAGCGCACGATCGGCTTGGGCAAAGCCATCGATGCCGCGCACGCGGGCATAGTCTTCGTGTACGCCGTCGATCGAGACGTTGATCTGACCGAACAGGCCCTGCTCGGCGAGCTGACATACGCGCTGCAATACCTCGTCGGGATACAGGCCGCTTGTGGTCAGGTTGGGGACGATGCCGCGGCGGCGGGCGTAGCGCAAAAGATCGTCCAGCCAGGGCAGCAGCGCGGACTCGCCACCGCCGAGCGCGACGTGAAACACGCCGGCTTCGGCTAGCTCGTCAAGCGCGCGGCACCACTCGGCCAGCCCCCATTCCTGTGGCGCACCGTCGACGGTGGCCCCGGTATAGCAGCCCTTGCAGCCAGCAGCGCAGCGATTGGTCAGCTGCAGGTGGGCTTCAAGCGGCGCGGAAAGCGGCTGCCGCAAAAGATCGTCGATGGCGGCGGCAGACAGCGCAGGCCCTTGGCGGGAATCGCTGGCTGGATCGGCGCCTGGTTCGACGGACGGCGGCCACAGGCCCGGCGGAGGCGCAGCGTATCCCAAGTGCTGCGCGCGATCGTGATCGACGAAGACCAAGGCCTGCGGCCAGCCACTGCGTCCACCTAGCTGCGCGATGCCGCCGAAGCGCTCGTACCGGAAAGTGCGCGGCGCCGGAAAGCGACGACGACGGCGGGCTCGTCGCAGGCGCAGGACGATGTCGCGCAGCAAGCGCAGCGGACGCAGCACGCTCTTAGCCTTTTCCCCGCGGCCGGCGCGGTAGCGCGGATGCGCGCTGCGGTCGCGCTGGGGCCGATTCAGAATCGGACCGCTCGGCGACGCTGCGCGAGCCACCAGGGTCGCTGCGAAGCGTGTGCGGATCGTGACCATCGCCCAAGCGATCCAGCTTCTGCCCGTGCTCGATGAGGGCTTCTTTAAGGCGCAGGGCAGCGACGGTCCGCGGCAGATCCGCGCGAAAGACCAAGCAGATGGTGTCGGGAAAGTTCGGCAGCTCGGGATGCAGGCGCTGCAGGCGGTGGCCTTGGCCATACGCTGCCACCCGTCGCGGCAACAGCGCGACGCCGATGCCGGCCAAGGCCAGGCTCTTGACGAGCTCCAGATCGCCGCAGGACAGCAAGCGATGCGAAGCGACCTTCATACCCGCCAAGCGCTCGATCAGCTCGACGCACTGCGAGACGCGCCCGGCGTAGACGATCGGCCCTTCGATGATGCGAGCCACGGCCTCGTCCCAGGACAGCGCAAGCGGGCTGCCGTCGCTGGGCGACGCAACAAAGAGATCCACGGCATCGCGAAATAGATCGACGATCACCAGATCCGGCAAGCGGCGCGGGTTTACCACCAGGCCAAAGTCGACCTTGCGCTCGACGACGGCATCTTCGACGGCGGCCGAGGGCGCGTTCCACAGCGAAAGCTCGATGCGCGGCTCGGCGCGCCAGAAGTCGGCCATGAAGCCGGGCAAGAAGTACGCCCCCAGCGACTCGTGGCAGCCCAAGGTGAAGCGGCCGATCGAGCCGCGCTCTAAGCTGCGCACCTGTTCTTGCGCGTGCTCGATCAGCGTGAAGATCTGCTCGGCATGGCGGCGCAGCTCTTCACCGACGCTGGTCAGCGTGACTCCGCTGTGATCGCGATGGAACAGCGTGCCCGAGAGCTCTTTTTCCAGCTGATGAATGGCGACGGTCAAGGCGGGCTGGCTGATGCGCAGCTTCTTGGCGGCGGCGCTGATGCTGCCGGCCCGTGCGATGGCGAGGAAATAGCGAAGGTGGGAAAGCTCCACGAAGAGCAATTATCCCGCGTGGCTGTCCAGCAGGGCCTGTTTATAGACATGCAGATAGGCCCGTGCAGACTGCGCCCAGCCAAAGTCGGCGCGCATGCCGCGACGGATCAGGCCCTGGAAAGCCATGGGGTCGCCGCCATACGCCGACAGGGCGCGACGAATAGCATGGGTCAAAGATGGCGCGTCGTAGTGGGTGAAGCAGAAGCCGGTGCCGCTCTTGGAACGCGCGTCGTAATCGACGACAGAGTCGGCCAAGCCGCCCGTGGCGCGCACAATCGGCGGAGTGCCATAGCGCATGCTGTAAAGCTGGTTCAGGCCGCAGGGCTCAAAGCGCGAGGGCATCACGAAGAAGTCGGCGCCGCCCTCGGTGCGGTGCGAGAGCGCTTCGTCATAGGCCAAGCGCACGGCCAAGCGGCTGGGGAAGCGAGTGGTCAAGGCACGCAGCCGCTCTTCCAGCCAGGACTCGCCGCGACCCAAGATCACCCACTGAAAGTCGCTGCCGGCAAGCAGATCGTTTTCCAGCAGCGAGCAGATGAGGTCGATGCCCTTCTGCTCGGTCAGGCGCGAGATCGTCGCAAGCAGCGGCGTACGCGGACGCGGTGACAAGCCAAGCTCGCGCTGAAGCTCGGCTTTGCAGCGCGCCTTGCCGGCAAGCGCCGACTGCCAGCGGTCCTCGTCGAGGGGGGTGCCCGTACCCTCGGGATGGCCGTAGCGCATCGGCAGATAGGGATCGCTCCACGGGCTCCAGCGCTCATAGTCGGCGCCGTTCAAGATGCCGGTCAGGCGATCGCCAAGCGCCGACATCACGCCTTCCAAGCCGTAACCGAACTCGGGCGTGCGGATCTCGTTCGCGTACGTCGGACTGACGGTGGTGACGCGGTGCGCGAACTTTAGACCGGCTTTGATGAACGCGGCCTGGCCCCAGAACTCGACGCCTTCGGGTCCCAGGTCTTGCGGCGCCACACCCAGCGCCGCGGCTTCACCCAGCGAGCACAGCCCCTTAAACAGCAGGTTGTGTACGGTAAACACCGTCGCCATGCGGCGCCCCAGATCGTGATGACCGACGCGGGCATAGTACACAGCTAGAGCAGTCTGCCAGTCGTGGCCATGCACGATGTCGGGGCGCAGATCGAAGCTCGCTGCCAAGGTCAGTGCGGCCCGCGAAAGCAGGGCAAAGCGGCGTGCGTTGTCGCCGTAGTCCTGGCCTGGCTGATCCGGCGGGCCATAGATGCCAGGGCGCTCGCTGAAGAGCGGATGATCGATCAGGTACAGCGGCACATAGGCGCCAGGCCCCGGCAGGCGGCCTTCATAGATCGTGACCTCGTGGTTTTCGCCGGCCAGGGGCACCGACATCGTGCGCAGGCGGCGGGCCATGCCGAACTCACTCGGCGACAGCGAGCCATAGCGGGCCGAGACGACATAGCTCGTCGCTTCTCCCGTCTGCGTCAGGGCTCGCGGCAGGGCACCAAGAACGTCTCCCAGGCCGCCTGTCTTCGACAGCGGCGCGACTTCCGAGGCAACATGAAGGACCTTCATTTCGCGGGCGAGTATCCACAAAATGCCCGGCCCTGACTAGCCGCGGTTTTCTGTTGCGACTGCGGTCAGCCGACGAGGCGTAGCTTTCCCAGGCCCGACTCGGTCGCGCCTGACCTGTCAGATCGTCCCCCCCAGTGCGCGTATTTTTCGGTATGTTGCGAAGGGGAGCACTGTCATGACCGCGATGCATGCCATCAATAGGACGCGCGTTTTGGAAGGGGTCGCTGCCAAGCTTGGATGGGCGAGGATGGGGATTGTGGGGGGCGCGCTGACGCTCTTTGCCTGCATCACGCTGCCGATGGAATGGAAGAAGGACGGCGTGAAGTCCGATCAGGTGAAGTACGATAAAGCCGTCTGCGAATACAACGCCGAGATTCAGGCGGGTCCCGTCGGAGCGCTGTCGAGTGAGCAGCGCGCGGCGCGCAAGGATCAGGTGAAAAAGATGACCAACCTGTGCATGACCTCGCGCGGCTACAAGCTAGAGCCGGTGCCGATCGATCCCTAGGAGCCTCTTAGGCCGCCGTGGCGAGGCGATAGATCGCGTCGTGAAGCAGGGGGCGCAGACGCTTGATGCCTGCTTGCGTCGCAGCGGCCTCGGCGGGGGACGGCACGCAGACGCGGTTCGATAGGAACACGGCCACCACAGCCTGATCGCGATGGGCAGCCGGATCGATCCACAGCGAGCAGCCGGTAAAGCCCAGGTGCCCGACGCCCGTACGTGGCCACAGCGAGCCCGCCGATGACACCGACGACGAATCGGGTGACTGCGGCGATGGATGATCCCAGCCCAGACCCCAGGTCGTGCCCGGTGCGTGCTTCGCTTGCGGCAGCGCCCACGCCGCCGCCAGCACAGCGGGCTCGATGCCCAGCGCGATCGCCGCCTGGGTATCGAGCCGGTGGTAACAGTCGAGCAGCGCCGCGGCCAGGTCAGCCACCGCGCAGAGCGTGCCGAACAGCCCCGCATGTCCCGAGACGCCCAGCATGGCGCGGGCGTTGTCGTCGTGAACCTGCCCACGCAGCGGCTCGCGTCGTGGGGTCTCGCGATGGGTGGGGGCGCAGCGGTTCACGGGAATGCGCTGCAGCGACTCGGCGACATCCAGCGGACGAAAGGCAAGCTCGATGGCAAGCGCATCGGCCAGGCGGGCAAACTGCACATCCAGCCGCTCGCCCAAGCGCTGTTCCAACAGATCGGCCAGCACGATGAAGCCCAGGTCGCTGTACACCGCGCGCTGACCCACGGGCCCGCGTGGTGCGGCTCGCGCAGCGTCGAATGCGGTCCGGCGCAGCGCTACGCTTGGCGTCGGAAAGGGGCGAGTCGCTGCCTCGTCTGCGTCCCGCGCATCGGATGCAAAAAGCGGCAGCCAGGCGGGCAGGCCGCTCTGGTGTCGCAAGAGATCCTCGACGGACACACCGGGCAGCGCGACCTCATCGAGCCGCAGGCGGCCTTGCGACAGAGCGCGCAGGCACAGCACGCTGGTGCAGAGCGCCTTGGTCAGCGATGCCAGGTCAAAGCAGGTGTCAGCCAGGGCGGCCCCGACGGTGTCCAGCCGCACAAGCCTATACCCATGCCGGCACAGAAGCCCGGCTGCTGGGTACACCGTCCCGACGCCTTGCGTAAGCAGCGCCCGGATCGGATCGCTGGACGGCTGAGACGCGTCGGGGTTCATGGCCTTGCTCGGGCTCACTGCGGCAGGGTGGCCACGGCCACTTGGCTGCCGACGCTGCGCAGCCCAAAAAACAGCAGCGAGCGGCCCGCCACCGTCGCCAAGCTGGGTGCCCCCACCGTGCCCTCACTGGTCTTGATCAGCGCGGCCTCGACGGGCAAGAACGCAGAAGCGGGGCCAATGCTCGCTTTCGTACGCGCCTCGGCAAAGGCGCTTGCGGCCACCAGCACCGTGTCGCGCCCGGCCTGCGCTCGCAGCGCCACGTCCCAGCGCACGCGGCCCACGGGGGTCAGCAAGCGACGCGCCGCCACGTGCCCGATGCGCTCAGCAGGTACAGCCTTGCTTTCACCGGGCGGCACACCGACGGCGCTGGCGTAAAGCAGCGGCGGGCTGATGCGCACGTCTAGCTCGCCGGTTTCTTTCTGTCCCAGATCGGCAGTGCGCACCAGCGTCGCGTACGCGGTCTCGGCCACGCGAAGCTCGCGCTCGCCGAGGGTATAGAACAGGTACACACGGTCTTCATCGCGCACCGCCGACACCCGCCCGATGGTGCCGGTGGTCCCGGCCCGCAGCGTCGTCGCCGAGATCAGCGGCGCGTCTCGCTTGTCGATGCCATCGCCTGTGACCACTGCCGCCCCGACATCGCCCTGCTGCCCTTGGTAAACGAGTAGCTGGCGGCTGCCATCGTCGCGCAGCGCCAGCAAGCTGGGGCTGTGCAGCCCGGCGCCTTCCCAGGGCTGCGTCGGAGTCAGCGCTTCGTCGGGCTCTGCCTCGGCATTGGGCTTTTGAGCGCTTAGCTCGGCGCGAAACAGTACGGTCTTTTCCGGCGACAGCCGCGGGCTCATCTGCCCCCACACCTGCATGCGAGCGTCGGCCAGCGTCGCACTCGGCATCACGGGCACGACCACTGTCGGCTCGTCGAGATCCCAGCCAAAGCGGCCCAGGGCATAGGGCACATCGGCATCCACGAAGCGATACCCCGACAGCCCCGAGCGCGGCCAGCGATCCGGCAGCACCGTCGCATCGCCCTGCGTTCCGCACGCAGTAAGCCCCGTCAGAAGCAGCGCCGCCCAGGCAAGCGGCCCGGCGAACGCCTGCAGTGTTCCATGGTTTGTCGGCTTCCCGACGACGCGTTGGAACGCCGTACTGCACATGCGCATGTTTAGAACCGCCATCGCATTTGCCCTCCGACTTGCCAGACCTGCCCTCCGACGGTGAAATCGCCGACCAGTGACCGCGGATCGAGCTTCTTAAAGCGGCGCAGCGGCAGGTGTGTAAAGGCGCCGAACACATCGATCGCCAGCGGCTTTCTTAGAACCTGGCCAAGTCGCGATAGCTCAACGCCCAGGCCCAGGCTAACGATGTGGCGGTCGCTGTCGCCGAAGCTCGACTCGCCGTCCTGTTCTGGCACGGGAGACGGCTCGAAGCGATAGCCGCCGCGCAGATCCAGCGCCAGCCTCCCCGACAGCGCATTCGAAAGCGCCCGCCATTCCACCCCCACAGCCGGCATCAGCGTGTCAAAGAACCCCGGATCGGGATAAGGCCGCGAGGGCACTAGCTTGACCAGATCGTTGAAGCGGCCGATGTCGACGTTCAGGCTGATGCGCGCCGCGGGTGGGGGCTGCTCGCTCCAGCGCGAGTACGTCAGATCGAAGCTGACCAACACCGACGAGAACCGCGCCGCCGCACCGGCCACGATCTGCCACGGCTGGAACAGATCGACCGAGTACGCGACCTCTTCAAAGCGGGCGTCTTTCACCAGCGGCTCTTGTCCTGCGTCGCCGATGTCGCCGCGGATGTTGAAGCCTTGCTCTAGCTCCAGCAGGAACTTGTGGCGGTACACCAGCGAAAAGGACAGGTCCTTGGTCGCCTCGAACAGCAGGCCAACCTGCGGATAGCGAATCGCCAGCAGGTTCACATCGACGGAGGACTCAAGCGCGCTCTCTTCGGGATCGGACAGTGCGACGCGGCCGCGCAGATACACCACGCCCTTGCTGCGCGACATAAACGTCAAGCCGCCGCCTAGGTATAAGCCGCGATAGATGTGAATCGCCAGGTTCGCGGCAAAAAACATCCGCTGCGGTCGGTTTTCAAAGAGCTGCAGCCGCGGCCGATCGAACGACAGCACGCGGATTCGCGTCGCCTGCTGGTCCGGCAAAAACAGCGTCACACCGAAGGCAAAGCGCAGGCCCAGAAGCCGCCCCGGCAAGAGCACGCCAAAGATCAGCCCGCGCGAGTCCATCAGGTCCTGCGGCTGCCCCGAGACCTTCAAGACCGGCCGCGCTAGCTGATAGCCCAAGTCGACGCGCAGATCGGTGCTGCGCGCCAAGCCCGCTGGGTTGTAATACGCCGCTGCTGTGTCGTCGGCCACTGCCGAGTACGCCGAGCCCAGCGCGGTGGCTCGCGCTCCCAGGCCAAAGGCATCGACGGGGTTTGCTCGCGCCGACGTCGCACAAAGCAGTGCGCCGCACAGTGTCAAAAGCCATGCCCACGCGCTCATAGCTGATACCCCAGGACCGCGCCGAGTACACCCAGGCCGCCCGACAGCGTCGAGTGCGGCCCCAAGATATGCCCCTGACCAAAGACATCAAGAGTCAGCGGCAGCCGCCCGATGAAGCGCAGGCCCAGACCGGCTGACACGATGTGGCGGTCGGCGTCGTGCAAGTTCGACGGTCGCGACTCGGGCTTGGGCGGCGGGGCCGGCGGATCCGGCGCCGGGCTCCACTCGAACTGATAGCCGCCGCGCAGCGACAGCTCTCCCCAGCCGCCCAGAGCCAGGGTCTTTTCGATGGCCAGTCGCGGCACCAGCGTGTCGTGAAAGCCGGGCACCGGCAGCATCGCGGCGCTCTTGGTCGCTGGCAAGACCGGGTACTCATACGCCGACCAGTGCTTCCACGTGAGCTGCGCCACCAAAAGCAGCGACGGGCGCAGCCGCGCCGCGGCTTCCATGCCAAGCTGCAGCGGGTCGTACTGAGCCGACCCGGCAAAGTAAATCAGCGGCAGTTCGATGGGCAGCGCGTCACCCAGCTTGGTGCTGACCGTCAGGCGATACGACGAGCGCGAGGCACCGCGAAACACCGCGCCCAGCGCGAGGCGATCGCCCAGGCCCTGCCAGCGCACTCCCAAGATCGGCGCGTAATCGACGGTCAGCTGTTGTTCCGAGATCGACGTGATGCGGCCGCTGCCATCGGGCGTGATGGTGATCGTGCCGACCAGTGCCGCCAAAGCCAGCGCACCGCCACCGACGGAAAATCCGCCTGGCAAGCGCACCCCAGCACCAAGCAGCACCGACACCACTTGCGAGCGTCCGTCCAAGACCGGCGCCCGCGGCACGTCGGGGAACGGATCCTGCGCGCGGTTGATCAGGCCAAACGGCGTATACAAAGCGAGCGCTGTGCCGATGCGATCTTTCAGCACTCCGCCGAGCGGCAAGGTGAAGCTGCCGCCGATGATCAGGCCCGATGTCGGGTCGATCGGGTGGGGGCTTGTGCTGCCATCCTGCGGGCTGCGCAGCGACAGGCCGTAGCCGCCGTAGACCGTTCCCAGCGTCAGCTGTCGGCCGCTCTGCCAGAGGCCCGCCGGGTTGGCATAGGCGGCGTCAAAGCCCGTCGCGTACGCCGCGCCTGTGTTGGCCATCGCGCTCACTCGCCCACCCAGGCCAAATAGCTCGGGCAGCGACGCTGCCGCAGACGACGGCACAAGCGACGCGAGCGCCAGGCTCAGCCCACCGAGTCGCTGCCAAGTCCGCCCCATACGACCCAGCGCTCGCCTCATGCTTCACCTCGGGCTGGCTTGCCGCGACCCAGCGCCGAATCGAGCAGCAGCGTCACTGGCCCGTCGTTGACGATCTCGACGGCCATCATCGCGCCGAAGCGGCCGGTGGCCACCGAATGCCCAAGCTGACGCAAGGCCGCAACAAAGTGTTCGTACAAGGGCTCGGCCTGATCGGGAGGCAAGGCACCGATAAACGAAGGCCGCCGCCCCTTGCTGGCGTCGCCGTACAGCGTGAACTGGCTGATGACCAGCAGGCTGCCGCCGACCTCGGTCAAGCTGCGGTTCATGTCCTTGCCGCCGCTGGTCCCGGCTTCTGCGCGGACCGCGCCATCGGGAAATATACGCAGACCAGCCACCTTGTCCGCCAGCCACTCGGCGTCGGCTCGCTCATCGCCTTGCCCGATGCCAAGCAGCACACACAGCCCGCGGTCGATCTGACCCAAGACCGCGCCGCCGTCCTGATAGACACCCAGGGCCGTAGAAATTTGTTCGCGTACCGCCGCACGCGATACGCGCTGGACAACGGCTCTCATCGCAGACTCCCGTGTGGGCAAGCGCCCGCCTGGCTGGTGGACGTGGTGTGTGGCTCTTGCGGTTGGCTTTTGTGTCCCGGTCTGTTCGCAGAACAAGAGCGGGTAACACAGCCGCGATCCGCCTGGCAAGCGTCGGCCGCGTCCCGTGATCGGCATCGGCCACCTGCCACCCGACGGGCTGGGCAAGGCTGGGCCGCCTGGCTCTGCGCGGTCTTGGCCGTGGCCTCTGTTCAGCCCGATGGCTTGCGGCCTAAGATGCCGGCCCATGTCGTTTTCACGCAAAACGTGGGCGGTTTTCGTCGTGGCCCAGCTTGTTGGCTGCGGCGATCCGACACGCGAGTCACCCGATCCGCTGCGCCCCCTTTCCGGGCCGCCGTCGCCTCTTGCCGATGTCGACGCCGACCTGCAGACGGTCTTGGAACGCGGCTCGCTCGACGGTGCCTGCTCTGCGCTGCCGCCCGCGGGCTCGGATCGCGAACAGGACCGCACCGCCCGTCTGCGCTGCGGCAAGTCGATGTTCTTTTACGAGAGCTTCGGCACCGCAGGCGTACCCAAGAGCTTGCTGCGGTTTCTCCTCGATAACTTCCCGCAAGACGTCGGGGCCGGCTTCGCCAAGCTGGGCATGGTGCCCGATCCCTACTCGGCGCAGCACCTGCCGCTGGGGATGGTGCCGACCGCCAAGCTTGGCGGCAAAGTCGACGCGCTGGCCTTTACCTGTGCAAGCTGCCACTTCGCGCAGCTTCCCGACGGTCGCTACGCAGTGGGAGCGCCCAACCATCGCTATGAGTACGGCCTGCAGAACCTAATGGTCGCGGTCTTACCATCGGTGGCACTGCAGGGACCTGCCGGGCATGCGGCAAGCGCCGTCGCACGCATACAGCCGCTTCTTTCACGCATCCAGGCCGATGCCGCGCTGAAGAACAAGCTGGTGGCCGCCGTGCTGCCGCTGTCTTTGGCCGGTATCAAGGCCCCGGCGTTTCCGGCTGCAGCGGAAGATCACTATGCCGCGTGGCGGGCCGGCACCATGGACTTCTTGATCGAGCCTCTGCCCGTAAACGATGGCGTCCACACCGTGTCAAAGATCCCGCCGCTGTGGGAGCTTCCAAGCAACGCAGAGATCGCGGCGAGCGGCATGAAAAACGCGCTTCTGGGCTGGACCGGCAACACGCACAGCCTGGAACATTTTTGCCAGTCCTTCGTCGTGTACGGCGGTGGGCTGGTCGCGGCCTGGCCAACGGAAAAGATCGCGCCGCTTTGGGAATATGTGTACTCGCTGCGCCGGCCAGCGAATCCCGCACCACCCGACGAGGCGACCGTGGCGCAAGGTCGGCGCGTGTTCAGCGAGCGCGGCTGCAGCACCTGCCACGACGGCCCGCGCGGCAGCGGCAAGCGCGTGTACACCTTCGACGAGATCGGCAGCGAGCGCGCCCTGCAAGCCTGGCTGGATCCTGCGGGCAGCGGCACACCTTGCTGCGGCGCTCCGGCCTCGCCCGAGAGCGCACCGACGCACGGCATCAAGTCGCCACGCTTGGTTGGCCTGTTTTCCGAGCAGCGCTTTCTGCACAACGGCTCGCTCGACTCGCTGGAACAGCTCTTCTGCTTGGGTAGCTCGCGCCCAACGCGCACCGACATGCCCTTTGGCGATCAGGGACATGTCGAGACCTGCAACGATCTACGCGACGACGAAAAGCGGCAGCTCATCGCCTATCTCTTGGCCAACTAGCCAGCCGCTTTCTTGCTGCGTCGCGAGCGCTTACGGTGCCGTCGCAGAGCCGTGCAGAAAGGTCTCCAAGCGACCGCGTAGCGCGGCATCGGGTTCATCGGCAAGCGCCTGCGTCAAAAGCGACATCGCGTCGTCTGGCCAGCTTGTTTTCGGCCACGCACAAAAGACCGAAAGCGCCAGGTTGCGATTGCGGATCGACGGGCTGCGCAGTCCCGCCCGCACCAACGGAACGCCTCGCCCCGGCCAGCGATCCAGCGCCTGCAAGATGAAGTCGAGCGCGTTGTGCTGCGCAAACGCGGGACCCATGGCCAGAGCCCGGCTGGGACCTGTGGCGATCGTCGACAGATCGAGATCGCGCTCGGCGAAGGCCAGCACGCGATCGATGCGCGCCGGGTCCGCATCCTGCATCAGCGAATAGTAATGACTGCGCCGGCTCTCGTGATTCGAGGTCAGCCAGGCAAAGTGCGCGTCAAAGCAGTCGATGCCAAGGCTGTGAGCCGCCTGCTCGGCTTGAAAAAACATCTGCCGATCCGATGACGAAAGCCCTTGCGAGACCAGAGCCGGCCAGCCGGGACGCGACAGAAACGCGCTGCAGCGCTCGCGTAGCTCACGTCGCCATTCCGCAGAAAAGCCGCGCGCTTGCCGCTCGGGCCAGTTTTCTTCGTCGTCGAGCCAGTCGAGCAAGCCGCGGATGACGCCAAAGTCAAAGAGCCGCGCCGGTCGCCGCTCGACGTGGTGCAGAAACGCCGACAGCACTGCCGCGCCATCGCCGTAGTCATCCATCGTCGCGGCCGGGCCGCCCGTCGTCAAAAGCGCGCTTAGGATCTGGCCAGCCCCATCGAGGATCGCGTCGCTGACCGACTCGCGATCCAGCGCCACCTGCAGTCGCCCGACCTGGGCGCACAAAAGCGCGGTGTATTCGATCATCACGTCGTTGCGATAGCCCTCGCAAAGCAGCCAGTCACGCAGCGCATCGGGTAGCTCGTCGATGCGCGCCAAGCGCTCGATCACGTGGATGCGTCCCCAGCCGTGTACCCGTCGCGCCAAGCGCCACAGCGCCGGCAGCGGATCGGGCTGCGACTGCATCAAAGCCACGGCGGCAAACAGCGTGAACTCATCGTGCGAGCCAGCGACCACCAGAAGCTCTTCGTCCTCGGGCTGCGCCACCAAGCCAAGCAGAGCAAGGCCCAGCTTGAGCGGCTCGCGATCGGCCGCGACCTCGACCAAATAGCGCGCGATACCATGTACTGCGTGCGGGGGAATGGCCCGTTCCTCGACGATGCGCTCGCTCAGAGCATCGACGACCTGCAGCGCCCGCGTCTCGCGCAATAGCGCGTACAGTCCCGCGAGCTTGGCGATGGCCACGTCGTCTGTGTCCGACCGCGCACAGTCATACAGCGCCGATGTGAGGATCTGCACCTGCTCGGCCAGATCGTCCTTGCCCGCCACGTGATGCGACATCACGCCGTCGAGCGCCCCCGGTGCCCAGCGCAGGGTCTCGGGCGTTACCTGCTGCTCGTCGGGCAGCGCCTGGCCCGCCGCGCTGAGCCCCGCATCGTCTGGCAAAAGGTGCGCCTGCAGGTGTTCCACCAGCGAGACGCGGCCCGCCCACGGCACAGCGAGCGCGTCGATTGGGGGCGTGGTGCGTCGATCGAACTCAGACATCGGAACCTCGAAGTAGGAGACGTGGCAGCACGGTGATTATGTCGTTTGATGAGCAACCTGGCGGAAGAGATTACGCGGAACCCCCAGCTCTTCTTTAAGCCAGTCGGCAAGCTGTGATGATTCTGATTCGCTCAACCAATGGCATATGGTGACAGACTGAGAAGGGTCTTTGAGAAGAATCACATTGCGATACCTGACTTCGGCTTCACTGCAATCGTCCTCATGCAGCTCAACTCGAACGGCAGCGACCGCAGCCAAAGGCAGAGCAACTTGTTTAAATTGCCTGGCAGTTTCTGGAAACTTAATGCGTTGTGTTGATTTATTAATAACCAAATCGTAAATACCAGATTCTTGCTTCTCTCGTTGATGAAAGATGGCATACCCACCGACCGCCAAAGTCATCAAAAATACGGTACAGGGAAGGGCCCAGCCGGTGGGCGCTTCTCGGCCTAGCGCCCCCCCGAGCACCGCGGCCAACAGGGCCGTACAGGACGTCGCAATGGCACCGTATGTACAGGGCGAATAGCGCATGATTCGCACGCGTACTTCGTCGCCAGCTCGCAGGACAGGCAGGCCGCCGGTCTCTCGATTCCGCTCTCGCTCACGAAGCCTCCGCGCGAGGGCGACCCAGACCGCCAGCGGAACGACATTGACAGGAAGAATCAACAGCAACGTAAGCAGCTCTCGTTCACTAATGTCGCGCTTCAAAACGGAATCGGTTTTCGCATGTGGATCATAAAAAACAAGGACCTGCGAACCAACAGGTAGTTGTTTTACGAGCGCCGCCGCATCCTCCGCTTTATTAAAGCTTTCAACTATATAACGATATCGAGTCCCGATAAAATGCTGTCCACCAATTTCATATTCATATTTGAATCTTGGCTCATAACGCATCGAATCATCGCTTGACGTGTCGACGACTTCTCCATGCGTCACTTTCCCAATTACCGTACTGTACTTCATAGAACGCACATATTGCATCAGACAGTATCCCGCAATCGCATCTGTCAGTAGTGCGAGCAAAGAAAGGACCACTCCACTAGAGACGAGCTTGAACGTCTGCATACGGTGAATTCTAGGACAAATGGCGGGCAGCGCGCAGAACGCGTCTCGTCCCCCCAAGGCGTAAGGTGGCTATGAGCTGGTGAGGCCCTGGGCGTAGGCCCGGCGCAGGTCTTCATTGCCCAGCACGATGCGGGCTTCGTCCAGGGCGCGGGCGATGTGCCGCAGCTCGCGATCCATGCTGGTGCGGGCGCGGTACGGCAGGCTGGGCGCGTGCAGCTCGCCGCGCAGCGCTTGATGGGCGCGCAGCACTTCCGCCGTCGTCGCGTTCGGCGACAGATCCAAAAGCGCGAAGTAGTCCCCGTCTTCGACCAAGCGATACACCTGCTGAATGCGACGCACGCACAGCTCGGCTTCGTTCTGCTGAATCGCGGGCGACGACTTCGGACCCGGCGACAGCTTGGGCGATGACTTGGGCGTCCCGGAAAGGCCCAGTCCCACGCCCAGCGACGCCGCCAAGGCTCGCGCCCCCGTCGCTGTCCCCGACACGGCCAGCGTCCCCAGGCAGACCAGCGAGTACGCCAGCACGTACACCGCGTGCTCGCCCAGACCCGTCCTGCGCATGATGTCGTTCAGCGTCTGCTGCCCGTCGAACAGCGTCAGAGCTAGCTCCTCTGCGCTGCTCAGCCCAATGTCGCTGAGCGCGGCTCCGCCCTCGGTGGCGCCGATCACCGCCGTGGGTCGCAGCCGCGCATTCACCGAGCCCAGCCGGCGCTGCAGAAAGGCCAGCTCGGCGCTCTTGCGCAGACCTTCGACGATCAAGCGACGCACCGGCAGCGGCGGATCGAGCTTTTCATCGCGCGTGATGGCCCGCGCCAGCACGCGATACCGCCCCGGTCCGATGGCCACCGCGCGACTGCATAGCTCGCGCACATAGCTCAAAAGATGGCCCATGGCGGCGCCGCGCGGCAGAAGCTGTGCTTCGACCAAGCGGCCCAACTGCTGGTGAGGACGATGCAGCGGCACATCGCTTAGCAGATAGCGCGCCCGCTGCAGCTGCGGTCGCGACCACAGAGGCCCCAGATAGTCGACCAAGCCATCGTCCGGCACCGTCGAAAACGCGCCGATCAGCGCGCCGTTTTCAAAGTACAGCTCGCGGTGCGGGGCCATGTCCGGCGTGCTCGGCCCCAGGCCCGCGGCGCCATGCGCGCTCTCGGCGGGTGCGAATTCCGGCGGGATGGATCGGCTATTTCCGTCGCTGGGGATCGGTCCACCGGACGACAGAGGCTGCGGCGCCAGCCACAGGCAGCCGCTGTAGTTCGTCGCCACCGCCCAGGCCACAATGCGCGGCGCATCGAACTGCGACAGATCGCCAGCCGGTGGCAGCTCGACGACAAAGACGGCGGGCGAGAGCGGCCGGTCCGCCGCAGGCACAAGCCCCGGTGGCGGTCGCACACCAGCCCGCGGTGTCTGCCGCTCGGGAAAGGCCGGGCGCACAGCCGGCGTGGCGACCGGCGTCACCGCCGAAGGCAGCACCGTCACTTGGACGGGTGCCGATGCGGCTCCAAGCGGCACAGGCGCGGGCAGTGGCGTGATGTCGTCATCGCCAAAGCGCGAGATGCCGCCCCCAGGGAACGGCCCGCGACTGACAGGGTCTTTGGGCACAGTTAAGTCTAGTCAAATCTCGACGGGGGAAGCAAAAGGAATCGCCTTGCGCAGGGGGAGCGATAAGCTGCCGGCCGATGGGCATTCGGCTGAGTGATTTGAACCCACCGCAGCGGCAAGCGGTGACGACGACCGAAGGGCCGCTTCTGGTCTTGGCCGGTGCGGGCTCGGGCAAGACGCGCGTCATCACCTATCGCATCGTCTATCTGCTAGAGCGCGGCGTGCGCCCGGAAAACATCTTGGCCGTGAGCTTCACCAACAAGGCCGCCGACGAGATGCGCGAGCGCGTCGAGCGCCTGCTGGCCGCAACCGGCGACCGCAGTCGTCCGGCATCGTGGGCGCGAGGGCTTACGCTTTCGACCTTTCACTCGCTGGGGCTTCTGCTTTTGAAAGCCGAAGCGGCGACGCTGGGCCTGCACAGCGGCTTTTCGATCTATGACACGGCCGATCAGATTGGCGTCATTCGCGATGTGCTGCGCGATGCCCATATCGCGGGTCGCAAGCTTGACATCAAGGCGGTCTTGTCGCGCATCAGTCGCTGCAAGAACGGCGGGCTTTCACCGCAGCAGTTCATCGAGCAGGTGAAGCGCGCTCGCTTCGTCCACGAATACGACAGCTTCACGGCCGAGATCTACCCGCGCTATCAGGCGCGCATGCGAGCGCTGTGCGCCTTTGACTTCGACGATCTGCTCGTCGAGACGCTGCGCCTTTTGCAAGATCACGAAGACGTGCGGCGTCGCTGGCAGCAGCGCTTTCAGTACCTGATGATCGATGAGTATCAGGACACCAACCGCTGTCAGCTCGATCTTCTGCGCTTGCTCGCTGCGCCGCGCAATAACCTGGCAGTGGTCGGCGATGACGATCAGTCGATCTATGGCTGGCGTGGCGCCGAAAGCCGCAACATCTTGCAGTTTTCCAAGCACTTCCCTGGCGCTCAGGTGATCAAGCTGGAAGAGAACTATCGCTCGACGGCGGTGGTGCTGAGCGCGGCCAACGCAGTGATCGCCAACAACCCAAGCCGCCACGAAAAGACGCTGTGGACCGCGCAGCCGGGCGGCGCGCTGATCGATGTCGTCGCCTGCCCCGACGAAAAAGCCGAGGCCGAGTGCATCGCGGCCGAGATCGATCGCCTGGGCGCCGAAGAGCGCTATCAGCTGCGCGACTTCGCGATCTTGTACCGCAGCAACTCGCAGACCGCTGCCGTTGAAGAAGCGCTGCGGCAGGCGCGCATCGCGTATCGCGTGGTCGGCGGCCAGGCCTTCTTTGATCGCCGCGAGATCAAAGACGCGACGGCGTATCTAAAGCTCTTGGTCTTTCCTCACGACGAGCTGGCGCTGCGCCGCATCATCAACTATCCGCCGCGCGGCTTGGGTCCCAAGGCCATCGAGCGCTTGAGCCAAGGCCATCGCCGCGCCCAGAAGCGCCAGGCGAGCTTGTCGCTGTGGGATGTCCTTTTGGCGCTGTCGCACGAGCGCGAGAGCGATCTTTTCGGCGAGCTATCGGTGTCTGCCAAGGTCTCGGCCGCGGGTGCCACACGACGTGCCAGCGTAGACGAAGCAAGCGAGGCAGGCGAGGCAGCAGACGACACGATCGCGCCACGGACGCTGGCCGCGCTGGGGCGCTTCGTCGATGTCGTGCAGCGCTATCGCACGGGCTTGCCGGCTGCCCTGCACAGCGGCGGTCTGCACGCACACTGCACGTCGTACCTGCGCGACATGGGCATGCAAGACGAGCTGATTCGCAGCGGCCCGACGCGCTTGGTCGCCGAGCGCCGCCTGCGCAACCTTGACGAATTCGTGCAGTCGCTTTCGCGCAATGCCGAACGCGAAGGCCCCAGCTTCAATCTGCACGCGCACCTGCAGAAGCTGTCCTTGTCTTCGCAGGATGCCGACGCCGAAGACGAGCTGCGCGATGAAGTCACGCTGTCGACACTGCACGGCTCCAAGGGCTTGGAATTCCGGGTGGTGTTTATGTGCGGCTTTGAAGAGGGACTCTTGCCGCACAGCCGCAGCGTGGCACCACGTCTGATCGATCAGACGCTGGCCAGTGGCCCCGTCGAGCCCAGCCCCGACGACGGAGGCCCGCCATCGGACGTCGATGAAGAGCGCCGCCTGTGTTACGTCGGCATCACGCGGGCCCGCGAGCGCCTGATGCTGCTTTACTGTCGCGAGCGCAACGGACGCATGGAGCTGCGCAGCCCGAGTCGCTTTCTAAGTGAGCTGCCCAAAGAGCTTCTGATCTGGCGCGATCTCGACATGCCAGGCAGTCAGCCGACGGCCAAGAACCAACAGGCGCTGGCCTTGGATTCGCTGGCCAAGATGCTGGCGCTGGGCGGCGAATAAGCTTGATACAGTTTCATCAACACCCCATCAGGAAAACAGCATGAGCTTGATCGGCAACATCCTTTGGTTGATCGCGGGCGGCTTCTTGACTGGCTGCGGTTATCTCATCGGCGGGGCGTTGATGTGCCTGACCGTCATCGGCATTCCGTTTGGTCTGATGTCGATTCGCTTGGGGCTCGCGACGTTTGCTCCGTTTGGCAAGCGCGTCGTCGAGCGCCCGAACGCCAACAGCACGCTGCGCATCGTGTTCAACATCCTGTGGCTCGTGCTGTTCGGTTGGGAGATCGCGGTGGCCCACCTGTGCTCGGCAGCGCTGTGCGCGGTGACGATCATCGGCATTCCGTTCGCGGTGCAGCACATCAAGTTGATCCCCCTTTCGCTGTTTCCCTTCGGCCGCGACTTGCAGTAGCGCGCCACTTCCAGCACGCGACAGGGATCGCACAATCGACGAGGACGAGGCGGAACATGGGCACACGCAAGACGACAGCTAAAGACAGCGAAACGAAGAGCAAAGAAACTGCCAAAGGCAGCGAAAAGAAAAGCAAAGAAACTACCAAAGGCAGCGAAAAGAAAAGCAAAGAAACTGCCAAAGAAAGCCCTGTGATCGAGCTGTTTCAGCAGATCAAAGAGCAGCGCTATGGCTCGAAGTTCTTCAAAGTAGATCTGCACTTTCACACGCCGGCATCGGAAGACGCACGCGGCGCGAACCACTATGGCTTTAACCCCTATCTGACGACGAAGTACCCAGAAAGCGATCACTCGTTTGAGTACCACCAAAAGGTGCGCGCCATTCAGGAAGAGGTCTTCAAGAAAGCGCGTGAGGTGG
The DNA here is from genome assembly GCA_964554495.1 of uncultured Myxococcales bacterium. Lineage (GTDB taxonomy): Bacteria > Myxococcota_A > Polyangia > Palsa-1104 > JAEUJZ01 > JAEUJZ01. Next base: position 17,021 of record CAZKOY010000004.1, on the reverse strand, counting down.
CTGGGCAGATCGTCGACCGCATGCAGGAAGAAGAGCTATCGCTGGTCGCGATCACCGATCACAACGGCATCGGCACGATCTGGCCCGACCCCGAAGATCGCGAGGGACGATCCATGGATCTGGCCGCGCCGACTTGGTACGAGCTGATCTCGGACGAAGCCGAGCGCCGTTCTGCCCTGCCGGGGCAGCGACCGCTTTTGATCTTGCCAGGCACTGAGATCAGCACCCAAGGCGTCCACATCCTGGCGATCTTTCCGCCCAGCAAGCCCAAGCGCCGCGTGCATTTTCAGATCTGCGATCTGCTGACCGAGGTCGGTATTCCGGTCGAGCACTTCGGCAGCAACCCCCAAGTCGGCCGCGCCAGCGTCGCCGATACGCTGCGCTTGATTCACAGCAAAGGCGGCTCAGCGATCATCGCGCACATCGATGGCAGCGAGCAGGCCATTCTTGAGCTGTTTCCACTCAACAGCGCCGCCCTGCGCGATGTCATCACCGACTCGGCTCTGCGAGGAGTCGAGGTCGTCAAGCCTGCCAAGCTGTCAAGCATCGACAAGACGCTCAACCAGCCGCCGTCGCGCTATTTCGACAAGCAGCGCAAAGACGTCGGGCTCGATCCTCTGGCGTATTTCCAGGGCTCGGATGCGCACGATCTGGAATCAATCGGCAAGCGCTTCACGTTTGTGAAGATGTCTGCTCCTTCGTACGCGGGCCTGCTGGCGGCCGTGCAGGTTCCGTCGTCGCGCCTGCGCTTGTCGGACCTGCACGAAGGCGCTGACACCGGCCTGTATCTGTACGGCGCGCAGCTTCAAAGTCCGTTTCTGGGCAACCAGATCATTCGCTTCAACCGCCACCTGAACTGCATCGTCGGCCGCAAAGAAAGCGGTAAGTCGCAGATCTTCCGACTGCTGGAACAGGCCGTAAATCCCGACGTGGCACTCGAAGGCGATGTCTCGCTGTTCATCGATCGCCGCGAAGGCGGGACATCGAAGCTGTACTGCTTTTCGCGCAATGGCAGCGGCACGCAGGTCGTTCGAGTCAGCGAAAAAGACGGCGCGTATTCCGCAGAACCCGTCGCTGAAGACAGCCCCGATCTAGCCAACCTGCGGCCCAAGTTCTATCACGAGGGCGGTGTGCAGTCGCTTTTGGAAGACGCGACAGCGCTGCAGCGCTTCTTGGAAAAGTTCTTCGGTCCACCGAACAAAGCGAACCTGCAGAAGCTCAACGAAGAGTTTGAGCTAGCCAACTTCCTGGACGATGAACCCAGCCCGCTGATCGTCGCCAGCTTGGGCAGTCAGCTCAACAAAGAGGGCAAGAAAGAGCCCTGCTATGAGCTGTCTTTGAACACCAACTGGCGCAACGGCAAGCCGCGCTTGGAGGCGTTTTCCGACTTGAGTCGCAGCCTGCGCCGCATGGTCATCGTCAGCATCATCTTGGTCACCGGCAAGAACGGCCCGCTGATCATCGATGAGCCCGGCGATCACTTCGACAACGAAGACATCGCCAACATCTTGGTCCCCTTGGTCAAGCGACTAAAGGACAAGCGCCAGATCATCTTTGCGACGGGAAATTCCAACCTGGCGATTAACTCAGACCCCGATAACTACATCGTTTTGGATGCGGAAAAGGGAAAGCTGAAAGAGCTTCGCGCTGGCTTCGCTATCGACAACGACGAGCAGCGCGAGCGCCTGATCCTCGTGCTCGAAGGCAGCATCAAGTCGTTCCGCCAGCGCGACCGGCGCTATACCCTCGGCAAGTCGTAAGCGCGCGGAGGCGGCAGCGCGTCTTCGAGCGCAATCGGACGCGGCCTGCGCCCGCAGTCAATGCCAGTGGCTGCGCCATATCCTCGGTCGTCGTTGTGTCGCCGTAGGGCCCACGCCAGCGAAGAAAACGCGGTACACAGCGCGGGCAGTGACCACTGCCCAAACAGCGTTGCTGAGCCTTCATAGCGCTGCACCACGTACTCTTCGGGAGTCGTCACATAGCCGGCGTAGGCGTTGGCATAGCCGTTGACGACGACGTAGCGCGCTGCTGGGCCAAGCTCGCTGGCCACTGCCTGCGCGATGCGACGGCCGCTCTGCACTGTGGGCTCAAGCGGCAGCGCGGCGATGACCAAGGGACCGATCTGCGCGATGTGCAGTGGCAGAAAGCGCGGCACCCAGGGCTCTGTGGCTGCGGCCGATTCCGTGACCGCGCGCCGCAGGTAGTCGACAAACGGATTCCGCACCATGGCAAGCAGCGCGCTTGTTGCGGGGATCACGCCGCACAGCCGATTGTCACGTCCGCGGTATAGCTGCACAAACGGAAACTTCGGACCGTGCCGAGAAAGCACGCAAGCGCCATCGACTGCGGGCGCTGCCTGGGCCGGCGTCGCGTCGACAAGAAACGCTGCGCTGCGACGCAGCGATGCGCGGCTGAGCGGGCGCAGCAAGCGCGCCACGCTGGATGTGATGCGATGCACAGGCTGAAACGGCCCCGGTCCTTCGCGCGTGCCAGCGGTATACGACCAGCCCAAGATCGGCGGCGCGCTGAAAAGCCCGCTCTGCCCAGCGGCATGTCGTGGATCGACGGGGGCAGAAAAAAAGTCAACGTAGCGCAGGGCCGCAGAAAACGGCAGCGTCGGATCCGCGACGCCAAGCGGTAGGTCGCGCAGAAGTGCGGCGGAAATCGACAGAGCACAGTCCGCTTGCATGCGGCCCAGAAGCGCGGCGCTTTGCAGGTCGTCTTCCAACGGACCGACGGTAAAGCCGCGCTTGGCATGCCAGCGCGAGTTGGGACTGACATCCCCCGGCGCAGTCTGCGCGAACAGCGCGACATAGCCATCGTTTCCAGAAGCCCGCTCGCGATCTTCCAGATAGGACGCAGCTTCGCCTTTGTGGTCGGGGTGAATCACCTGATGATCGCGGTGAACCGTGGTGCAGTGGACGCCAAACCAGGACACAAGACCCAGCGGGCGGCCGACTGTGTCGTCGATGCGCAAGACCGTCATCGTGCGATCCACAGCCGCAGCGCGCTGGCTGCGCCGAACCGGCAGGACGTCGGCGTTGCGGTTGTGCGATCGAACGGCGCGATTGAACGCTAGCTCGCTGCTTAGCGGCACATCACCCCTGCCGACGCGAAGCTGGGCTGGCTGCAGCGCGGCCAGCGCGTCGCGAATCGCCGTGACGATGCCGGCCACGATGGTGTCATGCACGCGCCGCGAGTACCCCGGCCCCGCCATGGCATAGAACAGATACGAAGAAAACCCCGACGGGCCCGAGTGAGTGTGCGTGGCGGTCAACATCACGGCGCTCTCGGGCAGGTCAAGCTCGGCAAGCTGGCAGAGCACGTGAGCCCGCACCGATTCCGAGATCATTCCCAGATCGCACACGACATAGACCAGCCGCTTCTGGCTGGGCACGTGCTCGACGGCCAGGGCCCGCGCAAACAGCGGACGCGCCACCGACATGGGGCGGTTTTGGGGATAGCCCCAGCCAAACATGCACTGCTCGGATTCAAATGCGGTGACCGAGGCTCGCGCCAAGCCCGCGCGAAACAGCGAGTCGGTGGGATGGGATCGATCGAAGCGCTCGGTCGGAAGGTGCATGCCTTGGCATAGCAACCGAGCGCATCCTTTGTCCATGGTGCGCAAACGGATCGGCCCCATGTGTCAGGCCCGTTGCCGCGGCGGCTATCCTTTCGCCAGCACGGGCATAGTGGCCTGGGGTCTGGGCGCTGGCGCAGCGTCATCAAGTGCAAGTGATTTGCATGTACGATCACCAAAGGGCGTGCCCTTTTTTAGATCCATGGCTCGACGCGCGACCACGCGTGAGCTTGTGATGACTGGCGTTTCCCGGTGGGGGTCGGAAATGAAAAGCAGACTCGCGATCTTTGTGCTGTGCGTGGTTGGCTGTGACAGCCTTCTGGCCTCAAATCCGGCCAACTGCGTGCTCTCTCCGTCGGCGTGTGGGGCGGATGGGTTCTGCGATCCCATCACGCAGTCGTGTCAGTCCTTGGACTGCACGGTCAACACCACGCTGTGCCAAGCCAGCGAGTACTGCAGCCCTCAAAGCCGTCGCTGCACCCAGAAAGACTGCGTGATCGATGCCACGCTGTGTGCCGACGATCAGCGATGCAATATCAGCCGCCGTAGCTGCGAAGCGATCGCGTTTGTCGTGGGGCAGCCCGACACCGCCAGCAACCAGCAGCTTGCCTATGGCATGAACCGCCCCGAGATGGTGCGCCTGATCCCCAACCCGCAGGACACCAGCAAGGCGCGCTTGCTCGTCGGTGATTCGCTGAACCGCCGCGTCTTGGTGTGGAACGAGCTGCCCACCAGCAACCGTCCCGCGGACGTGGTCTTTGGCGTGCCTGATGTTTACACCGCGCTTCCCAACGGCGCCTATGGCGGCGTCAACGAGGGCAGCATCGGCAACGCCTGGGGCGTTTCCAGCGACGGCGTTCGCTTGGTACTGGGCGATGCCAACTTGGCGCGCGTGTTGATCTGGAACCAGATCCCGCTGCAGGCTCCCAGCAAGGGCCCGATCCCGGCCAGCCGAATCTGGGGCCAGTCGAGCTTTCTGAACAGCCTGCCCGACGCCGGCAGCCCCGACCCCAATGCCTTTGGCATTCGCCATGCCAAGGTCTTTTTAGATCGCGCGCCCAGCACCGACTTTTACATCAGCGACACCGGCAACCATCGCGTGCTGGTGTTTCCTCGCTTGCCAGGTGGCTCGTCGACGCCACCGCAGTTTGTCCTGGGACAGCCGAACCTAAACAGCGCCTTGCCGGGCACGAGTGCCATCGCGCTGCGTGGCCCACGCGATGTCACCAGCGACGGTGTGCTGCTGTGGGTCACCGATGCCGGCAACCAGCGCGTGCTGGGCTATCCGCTGCCGATCAGTGCGAACGCTCAGGCCGCGACGGCTGTCATCGGCCAGCCAAACCTCACTGCGTCTGGAATCAACAGCGTGGGTCTGAACGCCAGCAGCCTGGCTGTGCCGAACAGCATCGCGGCCACCAAGAGCCCACGACTGCTGTTTATCGCCGATGGCGGCAACCATCGCGTGCTGCGCTATACGCTGGGTACGTCGATGACGACGGCCGACTTGGTGCTGGGACAGACCGCGTTTGACAACAACGCGCCGAACCGCGGCGGCATGTTGGGACCCAACTCGCTGTTTAATCCGGCTGGTATCGACTGCGACGGTACGCGCTTGGCTGTCGGAGACTATGGCAACAACCGCGTGCTTTTGTGGCTGAGCCTGCCGAGCAGCAACGGCCAGCCCGCCGACGTGGTGCTGGGTCAGCCCAACGGCCAAAGCAATGGTGCAAACAGCCCGCCCAGCCGCGGTCCGCTGGTCTTGCGCAACCCGCAGAGCGCCGCAACCGACGGCACGCGCCTGTTCCTAAGCGACACCGGCAACCACCGCGTCTTGATCTGGAACCGCATGCCGCAAGATGGGCAGACGCCTCCTGATGTCGTGCTGGGGCAGGTGAACTTCACCGACGATGTGGCAAACGCAGGCGGGGCAATCAGCGCGTCATCGCTGGTGTACCCAGATGGCATTGCCGTTGAAAATGGGCGCCTAGCCGTCGCGGACAGCGGCAACCACCGCGTCCTGTTTTGGAATCAAATACCGACCCAGAACAACCAGTCCGCCGACCTATGCGTGGGGCAGATTAGCTGTTCTGTCACGACTCCATCCACTAGCAGTAGCGGCCTGCGTTCACCCATGGGGGTCGCGCTGTCCGCTGGCTCGCTGTACGTCGCGGATACTGGCAATAACCGAGTTCTCGTCTTTAACCCGCCGACGGCGCAGGGCGCGACGGCCCGCTTGGTCCTGGGACAGTCGGATATGAACACAGGCGGCGCCAACACGGGCTCGCAGTCGGCTCGAACCATGGCTACGCCGGTCTCGGTGCGCGTGTTTGGCAGTCGCGTGTTTGTCGCGGATTCCAGCAACCATCGCGTGCTGCTGTGGACCGCGCTGCCCACGCAAGATAGCCAGGCCGCCGACGTGGTGATCGGCCAGGTCGACTTTGCTAGCTCATACCCGCGCCCGGATCGCACGCTGCTCGAATTGCCCACCGACATAGCCGTGCAGGGCGAGCGGCTATACATCAGCAGTCAGACGCAGGCGCGCATCCTGTACTGGGCGAAGGTTCCGGCGACAAGCGGCCAGCCCGCCGACCGCGTGCTGGGGCAGCAGGACTTTTCCAGCACTTATGCCAACAATCCCGATGTGCGCGCGATCGAGCGGCTTACGCTGCCTGCTGGCGTGCTGGCACATGGCAATCGCTTGTTTGTCACCGATGCTGCGCACAACCGCTTGGTGGTGCGTGGCCTTGTTGACTGACCGCTGCGCCACATGGCCCCGTCACCCCGATCGCAAGAAGCCTGTCCGGGACCACAGACCGTCGCCGGCCCAGCGCTCTCACGCACTACGGCCGGGCAGAAAGAGGCCGTGAAACTCGAAGGGGACTCGGCGTGGCAGCTTGACGGTCGCAACCGGTCCTTGGCCGATTGCCATCGCGTCCAAGATAAGGACCTCGCTGCGATTTTCGAGAGCGTCGTACGCCATGCTCAGCAGGTGACCGTCGCCTTCGGGGCTGTCGGCGGTGCGCGGCACAAAGATGGCTTCCCCGACGTACATGCCTTGCCGCGCCGTAAACGAATCCAAGCGCTGCGCCGCGAAGTCGACGCGCGTGATGGTGTTGGACAAAAGCGCGCCGCCGGTCTGCGCGACCACATAGCCAAAGCGATGCGGCCCGCAGCGGAAGCGCTCGTCCAGCGTTGGAAACTCGGCGCTGGCAGCGATGTGCTCCGTCGATAGTCGACCCGTCTCAAGATCGAGCCGCCATCTCTCAAGCGAGGCCGGTGCCACTTCGCCGAACTTCGCATCGACGAAGGGAACGCGCTCATAGCGACAGACATCCAGAACCAGCGTGCGGTCTTCATCGAACGCATTGAGAGCGTGAAACACCCAACAAAGCGGAACTGCGAACCACTTCACGCTCGCTTGCCCCTTGGCTGCATCGGCGCGCGAAAGGACACCGAGCCGCGCACCATGTTCCGGTCGCCAGCGCAGCGCACAGGTGCTGCCGATGTCTTCCGCCAGATAGGTCGTCGGAAAGTCGAACAGCACCACGTGCCGAGCGGAGAGCGCAAAGCTGTGCATCATCACCGGGCGCGGAAGATGGATCGGCAGTGTCACCGCTACGTCGCCAGATTCATCGATCACGTACAGCCGGACATAGGGGGGAAACGGAAAGTAGCCGAGCGCGTACGTCTCGCGCGTGCGCGGATCCGTGATCGGATGCGCCGACAGCGGCCCAGCGAGCGCACCGCCCAGTCGATCTTCACCGAGCGTGGCCAGCGTCTTTGGATCGATGCGATACGGCGGCCCTGCTTCTTCCATCGCCAAAAGCCGCTGGCCGATCTGGGCGATCGACGTGTTGGCTCCCGTCAGGATGGGGAACAGGTGATTGTATTGATCTTCGGTGGGGCCGAGCTTGCGTTCGACCCGCGACAGCAGATCCTGCACGTCGCTCTCGGTCAGGCCCAGGGCTCGCCAGCCCGCTTGCGTCGTCTCGCGAACCGCCGACGAGATCGTCCCGAACAGCACGCGCTCGGCCGCGCTCTCTAAGCGATAGCGAAGGGTCTTCACATAGCGATTGCGAAAGCGAGCGGTGTTCGTCGCGAACTGCACCTCGTTCACCATGCCGTCGCCGTCAAACCAGGTGTAACGACGCGCATCGATCGGATCGAACGCCGGGTTCGGGCCAACCCGCAGAAGCGATCCTCCGACGATGGAAGACGGTATCTGGCCCTGCACCGCAAGCTCTGAGTAGTCGTCTTCTTGCCGCCAGGGCGCAAAGTTCCAGTTCAAAAAAGGATTCTTCGATGGGCGTGGACTGGCGCTCTTGGGCGCGGCATCGGCGCTGCTGCCGGTCGGCATGATCAAGCCGGCATGCTGCTTAAGGCTGCGCAGCGCACCCAGCCGCGTCGGATACGGCAGCTTGGCGCCCAGCCGGCACGCGACGGCGATTCCTGAAGCGAAGGCGGCCTCGTGCGTTGGTGCCGCTGCATAGGCACCGCAGAACCACAGGCCCTGGCAGCCCTGCAGCGTGGCCAGGCTGCGCTGCGACAAGAGCGCGCGACCTGTCAGCCGGGCATGGCGAAAGCGGCGGCTCGACACAACGCAGGCTGGATCCGGTCCCGGCTTTCCCGGTGACATGACGGTCACCAGCACCGGGCTCAAAAGACCGAGGGCCACGCCGAGGTTGTAGGTCATCTGGCCGGTGAGATCCGCTCCCGGCGCGTCCTCACAGACATACTGGCTTAAGAGCGCGGCAGGCAGGTGCGGTGACAGCACGCGGGCATCTGAGTGCAGATAGACGTCCGCTTCTTCGTACTCGAACGCAGAGAGGACCGTGGCCAGATTTTCCGACGGAGCGCGCAAGAGCGCGAGCGCATCATGGGCATCCACCGCAAACAGGACGTGATCGAATTGCTCGGCTGCGCCGTGCCGATCGTAAACCCGCACACCAGCCTCGCACACCTCGACGCACGCCACCGGGTGCGCCAGCCGAAGGCGCGAACCAAAGCACGCCGCAAGCTTGCGCAGATAGGCGCGCGTTCCGCCCTGCACGATCCGCCATGGCGTCGGTGAGAACAAAGAAACCTGGCGCAGATAGCTCGCCGCAAAGGCGACCGGCATCTGCAAAAGCCCCGTCCGCGCGACGACAAACAAAGACATAAGAGGCAGCAGCACGCCGTGGACAAAGTCGTTTGAATAGCCCGTGGTGAAGCGGCCAAGCGGCATCATCAGCTCGGGGCTTCCTGCGGGCAGATCGAGCACGTCGAGCATGGCGCATTCAAAGCGCGCGGCTTCCTCGGCAACGCGGGCCCATAGCTGACCATGCCGCGGCCTGCCCGTGATGAAGGACTGCGTCGGTCCGAAGCTGGCCCCAAAATCGACGGCGACGCCCAGCGTCTTTACGTCGAGCTCAGCAAACATTGCATACAGGTTTGGATACAGGGCGGGGGCCGTGAGGATGACGCCCATGTCGACAGGTGTCAGGCCTACTTCCGTCGGAACATCAACGGTTGTGGCGTGACCACCCAGCTCGCTGTGCGCTTCATACAAGACAAAGTCGAGGCCGCTTTTGTGCAGGGTCCACGCTGCACCGAGTCCAGCGGCCCCCCCACCGATGATCGCAATTCTCTGCATACTTCCACGCTCTCTTTCTGTTCGTTTTCTAGGCCGTTTGATTGGCCGTTTTCTAGGGCATCGCGCACTGCGAGCGCGTCGCTTCGAGCGCAGATCCTGATGCCAGGTCGAGCAGAAAAGAAAGCGGGCAATGAGGTCGCCGTCCTGATCCTCGAAGTCAGACGAAGAAAAGGGCTGACTGCGCGGACGGCTTGCGCGTTAATGACCCTATGCTGCATGCGCTTGCCTTTGGTTGCCTGTCTGACTTGGCGCGCCGATGGAAGGAACGAACGACGTGGGCTGGGTCAGGGCTGCGGGCTTTTGTCGTTCTGCTGTCGCTTGTTGCGCTGCCGGCGCGCATGGCACAGGCGGCGAATCCATACCTTGCGGCCAGCGATGACAAGCCAGCGCCAGTCCGCTTCACCGGCACAGAATGGGGCGACGCGCTGGAACGCAAAGAGCGCCCGATCTCTGCACAGGTCATCACGACGCGGCTCGCGGCCTTGCCCTTTGCATCGGTCTTCCGCATTGAGTTCGCCGATGTGCGCGCCGAAGGCGGAGCTTCGCGCTCGATCGCGACCCGCCACTTTGTCGTCACCGACAGTGAGATCGCGCTGCTTCAGGATGAAGACATTGACGCCGCCATCGCGCGCCTCAAGGCGCTGGCCAAAGCACCGACGCTGCCTGTGCCGGATCTGCGCGCCATCCTGCGCGGTCAGCGCAAGCTGACCAAGGACGCAACCAGCAGCAGCAGCCTGGCCGTTTCAGGCGGTCGCTGCACGTATCGCTATGCCCACAACGCGGGGCACTTCACGACGATGGTGTGGCAGCGCGGCTTAGGCTTGGTCGAGTATGCGCAAGGTCGCGGCGCCCGCGAAGACGGCTTCCGCTTGCTGCGCAGCGTCGAAAAAGCTCGCGGCAAGTAGATCACAGATCCCTGGCCTCAACGTCGGGCGAGTCGGCGGATTTCTGGTTTGTGCAGGCTCAGCGGACGTTGACTTGCCCAGCCCACATGGTCTGGGTCTTGGCGCCACTGGGCAGGGTAATCGTGGCGTAGACGCGGAACGTCGTGTACCCCGAAAGCGGCGCTGAGCTTGCGCTGAGCTGCAGGTGAACCGTCGAGCCTGCCACCGCGGTCACCCGCGTCGAAGCCGGGGCTTCCTGCCAGGTCAAAGCCAAGACCTTGGCAGGGCTTGGCGTCGCCAGAGTGGCGATGGGGATCTCTTCTGTCTCGACGGTGATCATGGGCGGAAGGGGGAAATCGCTGCTCAGTCGAACCTCGATCGTGCGCGACGCGCTGCCCGTCAGCGTCACAAGCTCGGTCTGTCGCAGGCTGCTGTTGATCTGCACGGTGCGCAGATCTGGCAAAAACGGAATGGCAAAGAACGACGGAGCCGCTGCCGGAACGGGCAAGCACGGGTTCTTCTTGTTGCGCATCGCCGCGTTCGACCAGATGCGTGCGCTGGTGCCGATGCCAACCTCGGTGACCGCCGTGTCGCTCAGCCACTCGCACATGTCCGCGACCTCGTTGCCAGAAAAGGGCGCGAACCACAGCGCGTACGGATCGTTCATCTCGTTCAGGCTGACGCCAATCGGGTCGGTCACCGCCTCGGTGATCTCGTGCGATGTCGCGACCGTCAGGGCTGGCAGTGTGCCGGGCTGGCTGGTCGAGGAACACTGCGGAATGACGGCATACGGCGCATCTTGCCCGCCGACTTTGGTCCAGCCGTGATAGGCCCCAAAGTCGACGCAGCTTTTCCCGCTAGGCCGGTTGATCGTCGTTCCCTGCGGATAAAAAAGGACATAGATCGTCCTGCCATTGGCGACCGGAAACGTCCCATCGCCGACCCGTGCCGCGATCAACGCCTGAATATCATCGTCGGTGACGCTGGCCGGTGGCGATGTCGCAAGCTGCACCGCGGTGCCGACCGTCGTACTCGTGACGCCATACTCGGCCATCACGGCATACGACGCCGAGCGCGCGACATAGTTTTGAACGTAGCTCGTAAGCTGCGTCCGCAGCGTGTTGTTGGGAAAAAAGATCGGCACGATGTGTGGCTGACTGATCGCGCCCTGCGTGGGCAGGACCTGCGGCAGCGTCGTCGGAAACGATCCTGTGTTGATCGTCGTCGCCATGTCGCTTGGGGTCGTTCCGCCATCGCTGCGCGAGCCGCCATCGCCGCTGTCCATGGCCGTGCCTCCACAGCCGGCCCACAACCAAAGCCCCAAGCCAGCGGCATCGAGCAGCCAACTGCGCAACGGCATCCCCCTCCATCGTCGCGTGCGCCGAGAAGATTCAACCCATGCCATGGCAAAAGCCCCCCTATCTGATTGCTTCTGATTGTATGTTGACGAAAGGATCCCCCCGCTGAGTTCCCGAGTCGCCGTGTACTCCAGCCTGGTCGTGCCGGCCGTGCGCTTCGGGATGTTCGCTTCGCCCTCTTGTCACATGCCACATGTCACCTAGATGACCCAGCAAACCGCCATGCGACACCTCGATCCAAGCTCTGCTCTGTCCGATCGCCCGCGCCGGACGCGCTGCGCGCCAGGTGAAAAATGCGCATTTTCCCGACGGAAAACCAGCAGATCGCGGACCTGCGTCGGCGGTCTTCCGTTCCTGGTTCTGATCTTCTGCGCAGCACTCGGCAGCGCGCAGGCCGCGGGTCCGGCCGGCACTGCGACCGCTTCGGCATCAGCCAGCAGCGAGCCTGGCGCTGCCCCGCTTCCTACCCGGCCAGTCGGTCCTGCGACAAGTCCGGTTTCGCCTGTGCCGTCGACTTCGCCACCCAGCGTCGTGCCGTCTGCGGCGTCCGTCCCTGCCCCGCCCGCCAGTCAGCCGCCGCCTGCGCCTGCCGTCGCACCACCGTCTGCGACGTCTGATACGGCGGCTGCCCCTGGTACCGCGGCTCGCGATCTGGCCGCGCTGCTCAAGGTCAGCGAAAAGCAGCTTGCAGCACTGGAACACACAGTCCTGGGCATCAAAGAGCAGATGTCGAGCCTGCGTCAGGTCGTTCGCCATCCCTGCGACGAGCCGAGCAGCCAGCGTCGTCCGCTTTTGCAGCGCGTGCGCAGCGATGTCAGCGGCCGCGGCTTCGGTCGCGTTGAGCTTGACACGCCCAGCGTCCCCGGTGGTGGTCTGGCGCAGCTTCGGCTGCCGATCTCTGTCGAGCCAGGCAAAGAGCTCTGCGTCCTTGGGTACTGGGAAATTGGCCGTCCGCTGGGTCCGCTTTCGGCCGACTTGCCGGACGAGCTTGGCCCCTGCGCCGACCCGAAGCTCTGCCCCGAGCTAGAGCAGTACGGCAACGCGGAAGAGAACCGCGAGGAAGGCAAAGCGGCCCGCACCCGCCTGCGCATTCGCGTCCCCGCCCACGAGCCCTGGGAAAAAAGTCTGAGCGCTCTTCCCGGCAGTCCACGCGTGCCGATCTGGCGTCAGCTTATTTCGTCTCCGGCCCTGCTCAATGTCGCGGTGTACGAGCGCCGCGGCGACGACTGGCGCTTCGTCTCGGCCGGGCGGCTCGATGCACCGATCCGCGGTCGCCTGACCAGCGGCTTGATCGTCCTTACGCTGGTCGCGCTGTTCTATTACTTGCTGGCCAGCGCCGTGAAGCGCGGGGGCGGTGATGCCTCGCTGCCGCTTGAGACGCAGGTCGCGCCGAGCCCCAAGTCCAAGCGTGGCGACAGCATGCCGCTGCTTGAGCGCCTAAATCCGCTGCGCATCACCGCCAACCCGTTTGGCGAAGCCAGCCTGTCGAACCTGCAGTTCTTCGGCTTCACGCTCTTGATCGGCAGCTTGGCGTTTTATCGCTGGATGCTGACCGGCGTGCTCGGATCGTTTCCGGCGGACCTTCTGATCTTGCTGGGTGTCTCGACCGGCGGCAGCGTCGCCGCGCGTGTCGTGCAGCAGCGAGCCAGTCTCAGCGAGCCGGTGCGCAAGGATCTGACCCGCCGCGGCTGGTTTACCGGCAGCATCAAGTGGCGTCGTCCGCGCTTGAACCACCTGCTCGCTTCGGCCGGCCGCTTCGATCTGTCGCGCATGCAGGCCTTTTTGTTTTCCTTGGTTGTCGCTGCGTACGTGCTGTCGAGCGGCGTCATCGATCTGGGCACCGTCAAGATCCCGACCGAGATGCTGTCGCTGATGGGCCTGTCCCAGGCGATCTACATCGCGGGCAAGGCCGTCGCTCCGGCCTATGTGGCGGCCATCGAAGAAGGCGACGAACAGCTTCGCACGCTGGAACAGCAGCTTGTCGATGCCAGCCTGTCGGACGCGCAAAAGAAGATCCTGCGGCAGACCTTCGACGCGACGGTGCGGCGAGTCGCCAACGACTTCGGCGGCCTGTTTTCTCTCGATGTCTCGGCCGAAAAACAGCAGCCTTGGCTGCCAGCGTCGGCAAGCGCCACCGGGTCCGCGGCTGCCGGCAGCGGAACCAGCGCGCCCCTGTTCCCGTCGCCCATCGCCCCGCCGTCGGTAAGCCAGCCAGGGAGCCCTCTTTCCAGCCCCGCAACCAGCGGCGATTCCCCCGGCAGCGCGACGAGCCCCCCGGTTTCTTCCGCAGCTGGACCCTAGAACAGTTCCAGATCGGGAACTATTGGGGTTCTTTTAGGCGATACTGCTTGCGCAGCGCAGCGTCGAGCTCGATCAGCATCTGCTCGCCTTTGTACGTGCCCAGCGGGTGATCGGTATAGAACCCGCCCTCCTCGCAGAGGTCGCCCATAGGGTCGAGCGGCGCCCGCGGCACTTCGCCTCCTGGGCGGCAGACGCCGTCGAGGAACACCAGCACCGCCTTGGGCAGCCGCCGCGCCGCATCGGGGTTTGACATGAAGCCGTGGATCAAGCTGCCGATCTGCCGTCCCAGATCCTCGGGCGCCATGCCATAGCCGTGGCCGAAATAGATCACCGGATAGCGCACGCTGGCGTTCGCCGCATCGAAGTAGCCGGGCGGCAGCACGATGCTGTACGGCGTGCTGCGCCCGTTTTTCTGCACGAACATCTGCGGCTTGGGCAGAAGCCGCGGGTCGTCGGCCGACTGCAGGCTGGTGTCGCCGTCGGGCCAGCGCGAAAGCAGAAAGCCAAACAAGCTGACCGCGCGATGCACCACCTGCGCCACCGAGCCCGCGTGCCGCCCGTCGCCGCTCGCCGCCGCTTCGCTGTCGGATAGCTCGGGGTTGCCATAGCGCACAAAGACATACGAGCCCTGGTTGGCCCACGGCACGCTCGCGGCGTCGAAGCGCGGCTCATCCGCCGGAGCACGCCCCACCAGCGCCGGGAAGCCCGCGAACAGCCGCACGCTGTGCCGCAGGTTGGCTAGCTCGCCAAACAGCGCGCTGGTCGCGACGTGCGCGTTGAAAAAGTCGCGGATGCCCGCGTCGTAATAAAGCGCCTTGCCAGCGAACTTGCCGTGCGGCGGCGACAGCGCATCTGGCGTCATCAAGCTGCGCGGATCGTGGGCCAGCCAGCGCGCCAGACCCGGCGACATGTCGAAGCGCCCGTTGCCCTCGCCGTGGTCAAAGCAGCCCGGCGTGCCGGTGTCGATCTCGCAGCCGCTGCCGGTTACGCCGTCGAGCCCGCTGTCGGTATACGGCTCGCCGCGATCGAAGCGGAAGTTGCTCTCGGTACCACCTGGATTCTTTAGATAGTGATAGTCATCGCCCGCCGGATCCGGGTTCTTCACCGGGTCATAGCCTGGCTCCATCGTCGAGGGAATGCCGTCGATGCCAACATCGCGGAACGGCTCGGTCGACTGCACCAAGACCGGCTCGCCAAAGTCGCGGCGTCCGTTGCTATTTACGTCGACGGCAAGCAGGATCTGCGTCGGATCGCGCTGCGTCTTTTGCGGGTCATAGACGCCGGGCTGGCTGTCTACCTCGCCGCCATCGCAAAAGGTGATGACGTCGTAGCTGCCTTCGCGGTTGAAGCGCCCGTCGTAAAACGGCTTGGCCGTGGGGTCGCGATCTTTGCCCGCCAGCACGACGGGGCTCTGGCAAGCCGCCTCGGGCGTCTGCGACAGCGTCGAGGCCGGCACCCCCGGCGGCAGGTATGGATCCGCTGGGTTGTAGTACGCCCAGTTGCCCAGCGCCCGCACCAGATCGCGGTTCGCGCGCAGGTACAAGCTGCGGCGCAGTGTCAGCCCAATGCCCTCGCCGCGCTGGATCGGCATGGCGTCGAAGGTGCCCGTGATCTCGCCCTGACCGGCAAGCGGTGCGCGACTATTCGGACAGCTGGGATCGTTGTCTTCGCAGAAGCCGCCAAAGAAAAACTCGTGGATAAAGTTCTGTGCGTACGTCAGATCTGGGCCGGGGTCCGCGCCCATGACTCCCACTGCGTCGAACCAGTCGGGTCGACGGAAAAACTGCATGGACGAGCCAATACCGCCCATTGACACGCCCCCGATCGCGCGATAGCTGTACCGCGGGGTCGCAGCCGGCTGGGTCGCCGCCATCGGCAGCGCCAAGGTCAGCGTCACCACATCGCCTAGCTCTCCCGGCGCGGCCAGCGGCGCGATGCCATGCCCCGGCAGATGAAAGCGCACCTGCGCGCTGCGCAGCGACGGGCCAAAGCTGAGGTTTTCGACGGGAAGATAGCTCGTCGGAGCCTGCCCAAAGCGACCGACCACGACGGCGTGACGCTGGAAACGCGCCAGATCGTCCGGGCTGATCATGCGAAATGGCGCATCCAGAGTCAGCGAAAGATCCAGTCCTCGCGGACCAACCGGCTGCGCCAAGCGCAGACGCAGCGTCCGCGTAAGCGGCATCACCTGCAGGCTGGACAGACCGCTCTGCGGCTCGACGAACGACAGGCTGCCGCGCGGCTCGGCCGGGTCGCCCTCGTGACGAGGCAGGCACAAGGTAGCGCGCTGTCCGCTGTCGGCTGTGACCTCGACGACGATCGGCTGCCTGGCAAGCCCGGCGATCGCAGGACCACAGGCAGAAAGCGGCATGTCTTCCGCGGGGGGAATCGCCTCATTCGGCCCGCAGGCGAAAAGCCACGCAAAAGGCAGCACGGAACAGAGGGCAAGAGTGGACCGGCGACCGGTCGCACCGTCGAACGTACGCAGACACAGGGGCAACATGAAGGGCACAGTAACCACAAACGGAAGCCCACTTGCAACGCTCGCGCGCGGGGCAGTGATATGCTGACAGGGCTCTGGCCTGGGGGGTGCCGTGCGCTGAGCCTGCGACGGTCTGCCCAGCCAAGCGGATGGGTCCATCGTACGCCGTCATGCAGTCCGCACACCGCGCCACTTGGGCAGACGACTGGATCGGCCGGGTCGTCGGCAGCTATCGCTTGCTGCGCGTCTTGGGGACGGGCGGCATGGGCGTGGTGTTTCTCGCCGAGCACGTGCGGATGGGTCGCGTCTCGGCCATCAAAATTCTGCACCCCGAGCTGAAAACCCAGCCGGAAGTTGCGCAGCGCCTGCAAGCCGAGGCGCGAGCCATGGGACGCCTGCGCCACCCAGGCATCGTCGCGATCCTCGATCAGGATACGCTGCCCGACGGTACCGGCTTTCTAGTGATGGAGTATCTACAGGGGCAGTCGCTTCGTCAGTTGATGCACAAGACCAGCGGTGCCCTCGGGTTAGAGACCGCGCTGCGCGTGCTGTACCAGTGCGCAGCAGCCATGGCCGCCGCACATGCAGCAGGCGTCATCCATCGCGACCTGTCGCCAGCCAACATCTTTTGCCTGCAGCCCGAGGCCACGGACGCGACGACGACCGATACCGCCATTGCGACCGTCAAGATCCTCGACTTCGGCCTGGCCCGCCTCTATTCCCCCGAAGGCGCCTCAAGCTCATCGCACAACACCACCCGCGACGGTGTAGTGTTGGGGACGCT